>NZ_JBAJJM010000006.1:0-187119 GCF_036880405.1 Mannheimia indoligenes
GCAGGTTGTGCTGGTTGAGTAGGTTGTACCGGTGATACCTGTTTATTATCAGTAGTGTTGCTATTGCTACCACTACCACTACCACCACTGCTACCACAAGCCACTAAGCCAAGAGCCATTAAAATGGTTAATGCAACATTTGTTTTTTTCATATCGAACCTCGTTAAGTTAGAAATAACCACTTAAATTGTATGCTTTTTATCTTAATAATCAAGCGAGTTTTATTAATTTACACTATTTTGTTAAGTTCAGTGATATAAGTCATTTTTTATTTATGGTAAACTCAATTACGATATATCTAAACTTGCAAAATGATATGTCGGTAAATAACAAGCGGTCATTTTTTTAATATTTTTTACAGATAAAGGAAAATTATGAAATTAAGCAAAATTGCTCTTTCAGTTGTAGCGGTAATTGGTGTATCTGTAGTTGGCGGTAGCTGGTATACGGGCAAACAAGTTGAAGAAAAATATCAAGCATTAGTCGTTCAAGCCAATAACCAACTTAAGCAACTAAGTGGCGAGTTTGGAGCAAATATTGAGCTCAAAGATGTGCAAATTGATCGCCATTTCTTTAGTTCTGATGCGAAATATCGTTTAGAAGTGGATTTTGGCGATGATAAAAAATTAGATTTTATCGGTAATGATAAACTTCATCACGGTCCGCTACCGCTTAATCGTTTAGCGAAGTTTAATTTTGCTCCTGTGATGATGAGTATGGAAAATAGCCTTCAAGGACCAGAGATATTTAAAAAATTTGTCGGTGAACAAATTGGTTCGGGGGTGGCTAATATCAGCTATTCTGGAGATACAAAAGGATATTTTGATTTCTCGCCAATTAAATATAGCGATGAAACAGGCACTATTGAAACAACCCCTGTCAAAGTGCAATATAGTTACGACCAAAAATTGAAAGGCATTGATAGCACTGTTGAGCTAGAGAGTTTTAAAATAAAAGCAGAAGAACTTGATTTGCAAATTCAAGGTATAGCTTATGATGTTCAAACTGAAAGTAATGAAAGTTATCCTAATTTAACTTTCGGCAAAGGAAGTGGAAAAATCAACGCTATTGAGTTTAAGTCTAAAGATGGCAAATTATCTCAAATTAAAGATATTATGGTTAAGGGTGATAACCTGTTAAAAGGCGAGCGTGTGATTTCGACAGGAGATTTAGAGGCGGCTTCTTTCAACATTGAAGGTGTTGAACTGGGTAAATTAAAAATGGATATGGCATACGATTTAGATGCTAAATTAACCAATGATATTACGCCTTTATTATCTAATCCTGAAGGATTTGAAGATGAACTTTTAATGCAGTTGTTGGCAAAATCGGTGAAGTTCCATATTAATAACTTCTCACTTGAAAATAGCAAAGGTAAATTTAATTTAGCTTTATTATTGAATATGGCTCAATTTGATCCACAAAATATGAGCAATATGCAAGAGGTATTAAAAGCTCTTTCAAGTAGTAAATTTACTTCAAATATTAACCGTGAATATGCAGAAGATATTATTCGCCAAATCTCGATGGTTACAGAAAAATTAAGCGAAGAAGAGGCAAAAGCGTTTGCCAAACAACAAGTTGATGCCGCTTTTCTTAATGCAGGAGTTGAACAGTACGGATTAAGAAAAGTAGATGAAAACAATGTGAAGATTGAATTATCGGTTGAAAATGAGAAATTAATCTTAAATGGTCGTGAATTAACTGAAGATGAAATCCAAATGGCGTTATTTGTGATTATGATGGGAGCAGGTTCGCTCGGTCAATAATCGTAAATATCAGATAGAAAGCGTATTTTAGCTATGGCTGAAATACGCTTTTTTTATCCCTTTCTTTCACTATTCTTGTATAATAACAGAAATATTTATTTGATTTTCAAGAGATTTTTTATGGCAACTATCGCAAAAAATCCACTGGTGCTGGTGGACGGTTCTTCTTACTTATATCGAGCATTTCACGCATTTCCTCCGCTAACGAATCGCAATGGCGAGCCGACAGGGGCGATGTATGGTGTTTTGAATATGTTAAAAAGCTTGATTTCACAAGTAAACCCAAGCCACATTGCGGTAGTGTTTGATGCGAAGGGTAAAACCTTCCGTGATGAGCTGTTCGAGCAATATAAATCTCACCGCCCACCAATGCCGGACGAGTTACGAGCTCAAATTCAACCACTACACGCTATTATCAAAGCCTTAGGTATTCCGTTGATCTCCATTGAAGGGGTAGAAGCGGACGATGTGATCGGCACCCTTGCCGTGCAAGCTGCCAAAGATGGCAAAGACGTGTTAATCAGCACAGGCGATAAAGATATGGCACAACTGGTGAACGATCACATTATGTTGATAAATACGATGAACAACACTTTGCTTGACCGTGAAGGCGTCATCGAAAAATACGGCATTCCGCCCGAGTTGATTATCGATTTCTTAGCCCTAATGGGCGATTCCGCCGATAATATTCCGGGTGTAAAAGGTGTGGGTGAAAAAACGGCGTTAGCCTTATTACAAGGGATTGGTTCCCTTAAACAGATTTATGAAAATTTAGATCAGATTGCGACACTTTCGTTTCGTGGAGCAAAAAACTTTGCCCCGAAATTAGAGGCAGAAAAAGCCAATGCGGATTTATCCTACCTGCTCGCCACCATCAAAACTGATGTGGAATTAGACGTTACCCACGATCAACTTTTAACCCAAGCACAAAATCGTGCAGAGCTTGCTACATTATTTGAGCATTATGAATTTAAGCGTTGGTTAAATGAAGTAAATAACAATGCGAACCCTGTTACACAAACCTCAGCTGAAAAAGTGCCGAATAATTACCAAGCAACGCAAGCGGTTAAAAACGAGGAAAATTTTGTAGATCCTATCATTATTGACCGTAGCAAATATGAAACGGTGGATACGGAAGCCAAATTAGTGGCTTGGATTGAAAAGCTCACATCAGCCAATATCATTGCGGTGGATACCGAAACGGATAGTTTAGATTCTATGTCAGCCAATTTGGTGGGAATTTCCTTTGCTCTTGAAAATGGCGAGGCTTGCTATATTCCGCTTGGGCATAAGCAAAAAGCCCTGCCAAAACAAGCGGATATGTTTGGCGATGACGAGGCAGAAACCGAAATCGCAGACGAATTGGTAAAAAATCAGCTAAATTTGACCGCTTGTTTAACCCAACTCAAGCCGATTTTAGAGAATAGTGCCATTAAAAAAATCGGGCAGAACATTAAATATGATTTAACTATTTTTGCTAATTACGGCATTGAGTTACAGGGCGTTGAGTTTGACACGATGATTGAGTCTTATACGCTAAACAGCACAGGTCGTCATAATATGGACGACTTAGCTTACCGTTATTTAGGGCATAAAACCATTCCGTTTGAAGAGTTAGCAGGTAAAGGCAAAAATCAACTTACTTTCGATAAAATTGAGATCGCTAAAGCGGCAGAATATGCCGCCGAAGATGCCGAGGTAACGATGAAACTGCACCAAGTGCTATGGCAGAAATTATCACAAGAGCCTGAATTGGTAAAACTCTTTAACGAAATCGAAATGCCATTGGTTAGCGTGCTTTCTCGCATTGAACGCAATGGCGTATTGATTGACCCTAAGAAATTATTAACGCAATCGGCAGAAATTGAAAAACGCTTAAGTGAAGTTGAGCAGTTAGTTCACACCGAAGCAGGGCAGGTGTTTAACCTTGCTTCAACCAAGCAGTTACAAGAAATTTTGTTTGATAAATTAGGCTTACCGGTGCTGAAGAAAACCCCGAAAGGAGCTCCTTCAACTAACGAGGAGGTGCTTGATGAATTGGCTCAACAAGGTCATCTTGTGCCGAAATTATTAATGGAGCATCGTGGCTTAAGTAAGTTGAAATCTACTTACACAGACAAATTACCTCAGTTGATTAATGCAAAAACAGGGCGAGTGCACACCTCTTACAATCAAGCAGTAACGGCGACAGGGCGGCTTTCGTCAAGTGATCCGAATTTACAAAACATTCCGATCCGAAACGAAGAAGGCAGACGTATTCGCCAAGCCTTTGTGGCAAGAGAAGGCTATAAAATTGTAGCAGCCGACTATTCCCAAATTGAGCTACGCATTATGGCTCACTTGGCGAATGACGAAGGAATGATTAAAGCCTTTGCTGAAGGTAAAGATATTCACCGAGCAACGGCAGCAGAAATTTTTGGTGTGGCATTAGATGAGGTAACGAGCGAGCAACGTCGCAGTGCGAAGGCTATCAACTTCGGGCTGATTTATGGAATGTCGTCATTCGGGCTTTCAAACCAATTGGGGATTGGGCGAGCTGAAGCCCAAAAATATATGGATCTCTACTTCCAACGTTACCCGGCAGTACAGCAGTTTATGACGGATATTCGTGAAGTTGCCGCAGAAAAAGGCTATGTAGAAACTTTATTCGGTCGTCGTTTATATTTACCTGATATTAAATCAAGCAATGCTATTTTGCGTAAAGCGGCAGAACGAGTGGCAATTAATGCACCAATGCAAGGCACGGCGGCGGATATTATCAAAGTTGCGATGATTGGCATTGATAAAGCTATTCACGGTGATGATGAAATCAAAATGATTATGCAAGTACACGATGAATTGGTGTTTGAAGTGAAAGCCGATAAAATCGAGCATTATAGCCAGCTAATCAAAGCAGAAATGGAAAAAGCTATTTCGCTTAAAGTGCCATTAATTGCTGAAGTTGGCATTGGCGATAATTGGGACGAGGCTCATTAATCTAAGGCTATACAATTATCCCTTTTTAATGTATTGTTGTAGTAGTTCGTTAATGTGAAACTTTTCAAAATTTCATTGTCAAAGAAGAACAAATCTTCTTTGATAAATAAGGAAAATAGATGAAAACATTATTCAAAAAATCAGTATTCAGTTTAGCTTTATTAGGTTTAGCCGGCACAGCATTTGCTGATGCACAATCGGTAGCGGAATTACAACGCCGTTTAGAGCAAGTGAGCCAATATAGTGCGGATTTTGACCAAACGGTCCGTTCAAGCAAAGGGAAAGAGATCCAAAAAGGGCAGGGTAAATTCCAAGTAAAACGCCCGAATTTATTTAGAATGGATACAAAATCGCCACAAGAAAATTTAATTGTTTCTGACGGTAAAGATCTATGGTTTTACGACCCATTTGTTTCACAAGTAACGGTAAATACAGTGCAAGATGCAGTGAACAATACGCCGTTTGTGCTTTTAACCAGCAGTGATAAAAACCATTGGGATCAATATGACGTAACTCAAAATGCCGATACGTTCGTATTAAAACCAAAATCGAAAAAAAGTAATTTAAAACAGTTTGATGTGCGTATCGACCAAAGCGGTTTATTAAAAGGTTTCAGCACTATTGAGCGTGATGGACAAAGCAATTTATATGTATTGCGTAACATTACCACAGGCGGTGTTTCAAATGACTTATTCAAATTCAGTGTACCGAAAGGGGCTGAGTTAGATGATCAACGTGGTGGCAAGAAATCGAAAAAATAAGGTAATACAAGCGGTCTTTTTTAGTAAATTTTTTACACAAATGCTTGCGTTTGAGCGTAACGAGTAAAATACGACCGCTTGTATATTCTTGTATATTAAGGAATATCAATGAAAACGCTTTATAATCAACGAGATCCAAAAGAGTGGGAGCAATTTTTAGTTTTGCTTAAACAAGCCGTTGCTGAAGATAGATTGGAGCTCTTTTTCTCGATGTTTTTGACCGCCGATGAGAGAGAATCTTTGGGGTTGCGAGTTCAAATTGTGCAAGCTTTATTAAAAGCTGAAGATTCACAACGTGAAATTCAGCAAAATTTGAATACCAGTGCAGCAACTATTACGCGTGGCTCAAATATGCTCAAAACACTAGACCCGGATTTCTTGCAATGGGTAAATAGTAAACTTAACGGTATGAAGTAAATGGCAAAGTATAAGAACCGTTTTCTAAGCTCTCTTTTGAAGAAAATAGGGCTTTTTTTTATTCCTCGAAAAATAAGATCAAAAGCGGGTTGGCTTTGGTTTGGTTTTAGCCGCTTATTTTCTTTTTTCGGGAGTTTTTTCTTAATAGGAACGTTGCTTTTTTCGGTGTTACCCGTGCCGTATTCGGCTTATATGATTCAGAAAAAAGTGGAAAATATGTTACAAGGAAAAACCTATAACATCAAAAAAGATTGGGTAAGCCTTGATGAAATTTCTTGGCAGATGCAGATGGCGGTGATTGCGTCTGAAGATCAGAAATTTGAAAGCCATTTTGGTTTAGATCTTACTGCGATTGAAACTGCCTTAAAGTTGAATGCAAAATCCGGCAAAGTGCGTGGAGGTTCAACTATTTCACAACAAACAGTTAAAAACCTGTTTTTATGGCACGGACAAAGCTGGGTAAGAAAGGGGATTGAAGCTCCGCTGACTGTGTTAGTGGAATATGTTTGGACAAAGCCTCGCATTTTAGAAGTTTATTTGAATATTGCGGAATTTGGGCACGGTATTTTTGGCGTTGAAGCCGCGGCTCAACATTTTTTCAAGAAATCGGCAAAAAAATTGAATTTGCAAGAGGCTGCATTATTAGCTGCTTCCTTACCTAATCCAAATATATTTAAAGTAGATAAGCCCGGACCAACTATGCGAAAACGCCAAGCGTGGATTATGCGACAAGTAAACCAACTTGATGGAAAAAGCTATTTAGACAAACTTTAGGTGGAAAGAGTAAAGATGACAACACAAAGCAAAGCAACACTTGAAACGATTTTATCTCATCGTTCGATTCGTAAATTTACCGAACAACCGATTTCAGAAGAGGTATTTCAGACCTTAATTAATGCGGGAAAAGCGGCTTCAAGCTCTAACCATTTACAATGCGTAAGCGTTATCCGTGTAACGGATAAACAAATTCGTGAAACCTTAAAAGCCGTTTCTGGTATGCAATATGTGGTAGATTGTGCAGAGTTTTTGGTGTTCTGCATTGATTTTAATAAACACAAACAGCTTGTGCCGGAATCGCAATTGGAATGGGCGGAAGTGTCTATTATTGGAGCGGTTGACACGGGAATTTTTGCTCAAAATGTACTGTTAGCAGCAGAGTCTTTAGGGTTAGGTGGTGTTTATATTGGTGCATTGCGTAATGATATTAAACGTGTATCCGAAGCATTAAATTTGCCTGAATACTGTGTACCATTAGTCGGAATGTGTTTGGGTTATCCTGCACAAGATCCTGATTTAAAACCTCGTTTACCAAACACTTTGATTTGTCATACTAATCAGTATCAGCCTTTTGATGAGGTAGAATTTGCAAAATATAACGAAAATTTGACCGCTTACTACCAAGCGAGAATTGGCGAACCTCAGCAATGGCAAGTCGCAATTCATAAAACCTTAGATAAACCCGTTCGTCCACATATTCTGCCGTTTTTTAATCAGAAAGGATTATTGAAAAAATGAGATGGCTAATGCTATGTCGTGAGCCTCGCTTATATAGCTGCAAGCGAATTCGAGAAGCCTGTGTAGAAAGAGGGATCGAGTTGGATATTTTAGATCCTAACAGAATGTTACTTTCTCTAAATAATGGAAAATTTGAGATTTTTTACCAAGAAGGAGAAAGCTACGAGAAACATCGCCCTGAGCCTATTTTATTGAAGGATTATGATGGTATTTTACCTCGTTTTGGTACAAGTAGTACGGAAATGGGCTGTGCTGTGCTACGCCATTTTGAAGCGAAAGGTATTCCTGTTTTGAATCACTCTGAAGCATTTGCTTTAGCCCGAAACAAATGGCGATCGTTGCAAAAATTAGCCGAACATACTTTACCTATACCACATACCAATTTTGCAGGGAATTTAGTTTCGGTTAAATCGCAATTAAATCATTTCACTTTTCCGCTTATTGCCAAAGTGCTGAATGGTTCGCAAGGCAATGGGGTAATGTTGTTTGAAAATGAACGGAATGCGGAAGCTGTGCTATCTACCTTTAGACAAGTCGAAGAACCTTATCTATGCCAACACTTTTTGAGTGAAGCAAAAGGACAAGACATTCGTGCTTTTGTGATTGGGGATAAAGTAGTTTCTGCAATGAGTAGAAATAATTCGGCAGAAGATTTTCGATCCAATCTTCATCAAGGTGGAATTGCTCAACGTATTGAATTAACCAAAGAGGAAATCGTATTAGCAATTAAAGCAACTAAAGCGATAGGGCTTGATGTTGCAGGCGTGGATTTTTTGCGGGCAGACAATGGGATAGTTATTTTAGAAGTCAATGCAAGTCCGGGCTTTGAAGGCATTGAGCAAGTGAATGAAGTCAATATTGCGGGAGAAATGGTGAACTATTTTATAGAGAAAATCCGCAAATTATCTTAATTTACGTTGCATTTCTCGCCAATTTCAGTAAAATACGCACTCGGCATATCTCTTGGTATGCCGAAGTTTTTTAACAAACAGCTGGGTCGCCTGCTGTTTTTCTATTAACGGGATAATCCCAATATTTAAGAGAATAAAACAATGTCATTCAAATTTGAAGCTGAAGTTCGTTCAACGCAAGGTAAGGGTGCGAGCCGCCGCCTGCGTCATAATGGTCAAGTTCCTGCAATCATCTACGGTGGTAGTGCAGAACCTGTATCAATCATCTTAAACCACGATGATGTAAACAACGCACAAGTACACGATGCGTTCTACAACGAAGTTTTAACTATCGTTGTTGCGGGCAAAGAAGAGCAAGTTAAAGTACAAGCAATTCAACGCCACCCAACTAAACCAAAACTAGTTCACTTAGACTTCAAACGTGCGTAATCGCTCGTTAGTGAATTAAATAAAAGGATTAAGTTTTTGAAACTTAATCCTTTTTTGCATTTCTAATAAAGTACAAGCGGTTAAATTTTTGCAAAATTTTGCAAATCTGCTATACTAAGTCCTGAGTTGGTTAGACAATCGCTGGTTTATTGAAGCCTCTAAATTCGTGAAAACGAGAACTGGGGGACAAGTAAACGAGAGGAAAGTCCGAGCTACACAGGGCAGAGTGCCGGATAACGTCCGGGAGGCGTGAGCCTACGACCAGTGCAACAGAGAGCAGACCGCCTGTTTCGGCAGGTAAGGGTGAAAGGGTGTGGTAAGAGCACACCGTGCCGGTGGTAACATTCGGCAGCAGGGTAAACTCCACTCGTAGCAAGACCAAATAGGAACTCAATCGGTTGCCCGCCGAGAGTTCGGGTAGGTTGCTTGAGCGTATGTGTAAATATACGCCTAGAGGAATGATTGTCCACGACAGAACTCGGCTTATCGACCGACTCACCAAATTTCTGAAAGCGAACAGGGCAACTTGTTCGCTTTTTATTTTTTACAGTGAATGGATATGAAATTATTAAAATCTTTTATTATTGCATTATCTACGTTATGTTCTAGTTATGCGTTTTCTCACCCACATTCGTTTGTCGATCTAAAAAATAAAGTGATTGTAGACGGCACAATGTTGCAATCATTCCAAATGGAATGGATGCTTGATGAAATTGCCTCTTCTGAATTGATTTATGAGATGAATAATAGTGCGGATAAAGAGAAAACGCGTAAAGATATTACCGCAGAAATGGTACAGTCCGCCCTGCAAAACCATTATTTCAGCGTGTTATACGATAGTAAAAATCAGCCGATAAAATTTACCACTCAACCGACAGATACGCGTTTTGAAATCAAAAATAATCGAGTCGTGTTTTATATTACCTTTCATTTAAGTCAGCCTTATGACTTGAAACAAAATAAGGCAAGATTTTCGACTTATGAACCAAGTTACTATATTGCAATGGAATATAACCGTGCTAATGAGATTAGTATCAGTAATACCGGCTGTAAAGTTGCATTAGTACAGCCACAGGTGGATAGCAAATTACGTTTATATGCTTCGAGCTTGGATAAAACTCAGTCGCCGGATATGCTAAATAATGAAGATTATTCATTAGGGGCACAATTTGCACAGAAAGTGGAGATTGTATGCGATTGAAGTCAAAACAATGGGGAATACTAGCGGTCGGATTTCTCACATTTTTTGCACTTTATCAACTTTATCCGATTTTGCTATTTAAAGTGATGGAGTGGCAAAAGGTATTTAATTCGGCTCTTTCCGGCTCGTTAAACGCATTGAGCGATAATCAGACCAAAGCGGGGCTTACTTTAGTTTTTATCAGCTTTTTATATGGCGTATTTCACGCTGTAGGTCCCGGGCACGGTAAGTTTATTCTAACGAGTTACCTTTCTCTTGAAAAAACGAAGCTCAATCAAGCAATGAAAATTACCTTCGCCTCAGCTTTAGTGCAAGGATTAGTGGCGGTTTTCCTCGTTACTGTGATTGTGGTTATTTTTACACTTTCCCGCCAATATTTTAATTTAACTTTGAAATGGGTAGAGCGTGCTAGCTTCGCCATTATGATTTTGCTTGGGGTTTATTGGTGCTATCAGGTTTTCAAAGAGACAAAGAAAGTGAGTAAACCTAAAATTAAATCAATTCGGTTCTCTCAACAAGTGGCACAACAACCCATTGTGCAAAAAATTCCACAAAAACGACCGCTTGTTCAGCATAATCACCACGTTCACGATGAACACTGTGGCTGTGGACATAAACATTTACCCACCTCAAATGAAATGCAGAAAGCCAAAGATTGGAAAACACAGCTAATGCTGATTTTGAGTATTGGTGCGAGACCTTGCTCTGGGGCAATTTTAGTCTTATTCCTCTCTTATACTTTAGATCTTTATTTTTGGGGCGTAATTTCAGCCTTAGTAATGGCAATCGGGACAGGTTTTACCTTAAGCCTATTTGCTTATTTAGTGATTGTGGCAAGGAATAAAGCGGTTAAAGTGAGTGGTTGGTATTTTTCCGCTCAAATGAATAAAAATGCGGTTCGATTATTCAAATTTGGTTTAGGGATAGCATTGATTTTATTGGGAACTACGCTGGTTCATAGTAGCTTTATTGATACCGGTACCGGTATTTTATTTAGACGTTAATTGAATACCGATTAAAAATTGTTATATAAAGTATCAAAAAAACTGTTTAAAAAAGTGAAATCGGTTAAACTAACTCGTTTTTATTTTAATTTAAGAGGTCTTTATGGATTCTATTATTTTATTCTTTGAAGGTATTCTCACTTGGGTCGTCAATACGATTGATGCTCCACTTTGGGATATTACTATTATTCTATTACTAGGTGCAGGTCTGTTTTTTACTATTACCACAGGTTTTGTTCAGCTTCGTCTTTTCCCTCAAAGTTTGCGTGAAATGTGGGGTGGTCGTTCTGCTTCAGGTCAATCTCTCACGCCATTCCAAGCTTTTACGACGGGTTTAGCAAGTCGTGTTGGGGTTGGTAACATCGGTGGGGTTGCAACCGCTATTGCATTAGGTGGTCCGGGTGCAGTTTTCTGGATGTGGGTAACTGCATTAATGGGTATGAGCTCTGCGTTTGCTGAGTCCTCTCTTGCTCAGTTATATAAAACCAAAGATCCGAACGGTATGTTTCGTGGTGGACCGGCTTACTACATTACTCGTGGTTTAAAACTTCCTTCATTAGCCATTGCGTTTGCGGTAACCTTAATCTTTACCTTTGGTTTTGCCTTCAATGCGGTGCAATCAAATTCTATTGTAGAAGCAACTAAAAATGCGTGGGATTGGAATCCGGTTTATGTCGGTGTTACCTTAGTAGTGATTACCGGAATTATTATTTCCGGTGGGGTAAAACGTATCGGTAAAGTGTCCGCACAAGTAGTACCAATGATGGCATTATTCTACCTCATTATTGCCGTTATTATTTTAGGTATGAATATTGAACGAGTACCACATATTATCGGTTTAATTATTGAAAGTGCTTTTGACTTCTCAGCCGCAGCGGGTGGTATGTTCGGGGCATTGGTTTCAAAAACGATGTTAATGGGGATTAAGCGTGGCTTATTCTCAAATGAAGCAGGTATGGGTTCTGCTCCAAACTCTGCAGCAACATCAGATGCTAAACACCCGGCAAGTCAAGGTTTAATCCAAATGTTAGGTGTATTTGTCGATACACTTGTTGTTTGTACCTGTACCGCAATTATTATTTTAATGTCGGACAATTATGGCGGAGAAAGTTTAAGAGGTATTTCTCTTACTCAAACAGCATTGCAATTCCACTTAGGCGAGTTTGGTTTACACTTCTTAGCTTTTGTTATTCTACTATTTTGCTTTACCTCTATTATTGGTAATTACGCTTATGCAGAAACTAACATTCGTTACATCAAAAACAAAGCGTGGTTTGTCTGGAGCTTCCGTGCAGTGGTATTATTCTTCGTTTACTTTGGTGCAGTTCGAGATGGTGGTATTGTATGGGCATTTGCTGATACTGTAATGGCATCAATGGCGGTTATCAACCTAGTCGCAATTTTAATTCTTGCTCCGATTGTATGGGTTATTATGAAAGACTATATTCGCCAACTAAAACAAGGCAAAGAGCCGGTATTTAGAATTGAAGAACACCAAGATTTAATTCACAAAGGTGTTGATCCACTTATTTGGAAGTCAAAAGAGTAATTTAAAGAATAATAGATAAAAGAGGTTTAAGTGCTTATATGGGCTTTAAGCCTCTTTTAGAAAAATAACAAACTAACTTTTTACTTATAATTCTCTCCAATAACTCCCTTAAAATACGTTGTCTTCTCAAAATTTAATTGCATTTTGTAAAAAGTTCTATAAACAGTTTTGTAAACATTCAATAACGAGTAAAAGTGCAGTTATTATGATTTACCTCAACTTCATCAACGCTATAAATTGAATGCACTTATCTAAACTGTTATGTTTAGATGGTCATTAATTTGCTAACACAAAGGAGATAAAGATGGAGTTACAACAACCATTAGTAGAACGTTTTTTTCGTTATTTAGCTGTAAGTAGCCAAAGTAAAGCGTCGGAAACCACAGTACCAAGTAGCAAAGGACAATGGGAATTAGCTCGTTTATTGGTAGACGAATTAAAGCAACTTGGATTAAAAAATGTAGAAATTGATTCACATGCTAATGTAACTGCCATTTGGAAAGGAGCACTGAAAAATGCTGTGCCGATTGGTTTTGTTGCTCATTTAGATACTGTAGATGTAGCTCTTGCAGAAGATATCCACCCACAAATTAAAACTTTTTATGGTGAAGATCTGCAATTAAATGAAAAGGAAAATATTTGGCTTCGTGTAGCAGAGCACCCTGAAATCTTACCTTATTTGAATCAAGAGATTATTTTCAGTGATGGGACTAGCGTATTGGGAGCAGATAACAAAGCAGCAATTGCCAACATTATGACTGCACTTTCAGTCTTAAAACAATACCAAATTCCGACAGGCGATATTTACATAGCATTTGTGTCTGATGAAGAAATCGGCTTACGTGGAGCAAAACTATTAGATTTAACTAAATTTAAACCGGATTTTGCGTATACGATTGATTGTTGCGAATTAGGTGAGGTTGTGTATGAAAATTTTAATGCGGCGGCTGCAACTGTAATAATTCAAGGAGTAAGTGCACATCCTATGTCGGCGAAAGGTGTGTTATTGAATCCGATTTTAGTGGCACAAGATTTCATTAGCTTGTTTGATCGTAGCCAAACTCCGGAATGCACTGAAAATAAAGAAGGCTATTGGTGGATAAATGGAATGGAGGCAAATTATACTCAAGCCACGCTGCGTATTGCGATACGTGATTTTGACAAACAGTCTTTTGAAAAGCGTAAAACTTTTATAGAAAACGCAGTGAAAGAAATACAGCTTCGTTATCCTCGAGCGAAAATAGAATGTAAAATCAATAACATCTACGGCAACATTGCGAATAGCTTAACAGAAGATCGCCGTTCCATTGATTTGTTATTTGCAGCAATGGAAGAAATTGGTGTTCCCTCTAAAGTGATACCAATGCGTGGAGGTACGGACGGTGCAGCATTATCAGTCAAAGGTATTACAACCCCGAATTATTTTACCGGGGCACATAATTTTCATTCAAAATTTGAGTTTTTGCCAATCCCATCTTTCGTGAAATCTTGTGAACTAACATTGAAATTAATTCAACTAGCAGCTAAAGGCTTAAAGGCTGAACGAAAAGTATAATTAGCAAACTATATACCAATAAAAAAGCGGTCTAATTTGCAAAAAAACTTACAAATTAGACCGCTTACATTAGGATTAGCCTAAAATTTTGCGTAAGGCTGAGCCGATTTCAGCAAGGCTTCTTACCGTTGTTACACCTGCATCTTCGAGGGCTTTGAATTTCTCATCAGCAGTGCCTTTACCACCACTGATAATTGCACCTGCGTGTCCCATTCGTTTGCCTTTTGGTGCGGTTACACCTGCAATGTAGCTAACCACTGGTTTCGTTACATTTTCTTTGATAAAGGCAGCTGCTTCTTCTTCTGCTGAACCGCCGATTTCGCCAATCATCACAATAGCTTCGGTTTCAGGATCGTCTTGGAAGAGTTTTAGAATATCGATGAAGTTTGAACCCGGAATTGGGTCGCCACCGATCCCCACACAAGTAGATTGTCCAAAGCCTTCATCTGTTGTTTGTTTAACGGCTTCATAAGTTAATGTACCTGAACGTGAAACAATACCAATATTGCCTTTTTTGTGAATATTGCCCGGCATAATGCCGATTTTACATTCCTCTGGGGTAATCACACCCGGACAGTTAGGACCGATCATTCTCACGCCTGTTTGGTTTAAACGTTGTTTCACTTGAAGCATATCCAGTGTTGGAATGCCTTCAGTAATACAAACGATCAGCTGAATACCTGCATCAATGGCTTCTAAAATGGCATCTTTACAGCCCGGAGCGGGAACGTAGATAACGGTTGCAGTTGCACCGGTTGCTTCTACTGCTTCACGCACGGTATTAAATACGGGTAAGCCTAAATGGGTTGTACCACCTTTATTAGGTGAAACACCTCCAACTAATTGTGTTCCATAAGCTAGAGCTTGTTCGCTATGGAATGTGCCTTGTCCGCCGGTAAAACCTTGGCAAATTACTTTTGTATTTTTATCAATTAAAATCGACATTTTTCCTCCTAATTTGCAGATTTTACCGCTAATTCAGCCGCTTCTTTCAGTGATGATGCCGCTAAAATACTCAGCCCACTATTCGCTAAAATTTCACGACCTTGTGCTGCATTTGTGCCTTCTAAGCGTACAATAACAGGCACGTTCACGCCCACTTCGTTTACTGCGGCGATTACACCGTCAGCAATTAAATCACAACGTACGATACCGCCGAAAATATTAACCAGAACCGCTTTTACATTTGGGTCTGATAAAATCAGCTTGAATGCCGCTGCAACACGCTCTTTGGTTGCACCACCGCCTACGTCTAGGAAGTTAGCCGGTTTACCTCCGTAGAGTTTGACGATATCCATCGTTCCCATTGCAAGACCTGCACCGTTTACCATACAACCTATGTTACCGTCTAAAGCAACATAGTTTAAGCTCCATTTTTCTGCTTCGGCTTCACGTTCGTCATCTTGCGAGAGATCTTGTAGTTCTTTAAGATCCGACTGGCGGTAGAGAGCATTGCTATCGATAGACATTTTAGCATCTAGGCAGAGCAGTTTTCCGTCTTTGGTAACAACAAGCGGATTGACTTCCAATAAGGCTAAATCTTTCTCTACGAATAACTTCGCTAGTTTTACAAAAATATCCGCAAATTGTTTGACTTCATCACCTTTTAATCCCAATTTAAAAGCTAACTCACGCCCTTGATAGCCCTGACCACCCGTGAGAGGATCAATTGTTGCCTTATGGATTAATTCAGGTGTTTTTTCAGCCACTTCTTCAATGTTCATACCACCTGCACTTGATGCCATAAATACCACTTTTTGTGCAGAGCGATCCACCACTGCACCTAAGTATAATTCACGGTCGATATTGCAGGTTTCTTCCACATAAATAGTATTAACCGGTTGCCCGTTAGCATCTGTTTGGAAGGTAACTAAGCGTTTACCTAGCCATTGTTCAGCAAAGGCTTTGGCATCATCAGCATTACTCACTAGTTTTACACCACCGGCTTTGCCCCGACCACCTGCGTGAACTTGGCATTTTACAGCCCATTTTTCACCTTTTAGTTGTGAGATTGCCTCTGCGGTTTCATTTACAGAAAAGCAAGCAATCCCTTCGCTGACAGGCAGCCCATATTGTTTGAATATTTGTTTGGCTTGGTATTCGTGTAGATTCATAGAGTTTCCTCGTTGGTTTTTATGCTACTTTTCTTTACTTGTGTGAATTTAAATAACTAAAATTTGTAAAAAATAAGTAAAAATAGACCGCTTGTAGTCTTGCAAGCGGTCAAATTTCAGATTAAATTTCCAAAAGCAGACGAGTTGGGTCTTCTAATAACTCTTTTACAGCCACTAAGAAACCAACAGACTCTTTGCCGTCAATTAAACGGTGGTCGTAGCTTAAGGCTAAGTACATCATCGGGCGGATTACCACTTGTCCGTCAATCGCCACAGGGCGATCTTTGATTGCGTGCATACCTAAAATGGCACTTTGTGGTGGATTGATAATTGGGGTAGACATTAATGAACCGAACACACCACCGTTAGTGATAGTGAAGTTACCGCCGGTTAAGTCTTCAACCGTTAATTTGCCATCACGCCCTTTTTCCGCAAGCTCTTTTATTTTCTTCTCAATCTCCGCCATACTCATTTTGTCGCAATCACGTAACACTGGCGTTACTAAGCCGCGAGGGGTAGAGACCGCAATACTCACATCGAAATAGTTGTGGTAAACCACATCATCGCCATCAATAGACGCATTGATTTCAGGATAACGTTTAAGTGCTTCAACCACTGCTTTAATGTAGAATGACATAAAACCTAAGCGTACGCCGTGTTGTTTTTCAAACTTCTCACCGTAAGTTTTACGTAGATTCATAATCGGCTGCATATCCAGTTCGTTGAATGTAGTGAGCATTGCCGTTGTATTTTTGGCTTCAAGTAAACGTTCTGCAATACGTTTGCGTAAACGAGTCATTGGGACACGTTTTTCGCTCCGGCTACTAAATGCAACGGAGCTTACGGTGTTTTGATTTGTTGCGGATTCTTTTACTTGATTTTGTTGAACTCGTTTTGCGATCTCTTTTTCGATATCTTCACGAGTAATTCTGCCTCCTACACCGCTGCCTTGAATATCAGCCGCTTGTAAATCGTGTTCGGCTAATAAACGGCGAATGGCAGGACCTTGATCGTCTGCGTTAGCGTGGCTGTTTTCAATCGCAGCGTGTTTGCGATCTGACGGAGTAGATTCTGTTTTTTGCTCAATAGTGGCAGAGCTGATATCGCCAGCTTGTGCCGTATCTAATTTACCTAAAACTTGTTTTGACACAACCGTTGCACCTTCCGTTTGTGTAATTTCAACAAGCACACCATCACTTGTAGCAGGCACTTCTAAAACGACTTTGTCGGTTTCAATTTCGACGAGAATTTCATCACGCTTTACACGATCGCCCACTTTTTTGTGCCAAGTTGCAACGCTTGCATCAGCTACTGATTCAGGAAGGTCTGGAGTTAAAATTTCAATTGCCATTTCATTATCCTTTTCTTTTAATAAAGGTGTATTTTTACACCTTATACTTAAATTGGTAAATTTTTGTTGAAAATGAACCGCTTGCAGGGCGTATTAGCTACGCCCATCTTTTTAAGCAATCGTTAAAGCATCTTCAACAAGTTGTTTTTGTTGTTTTGCGTGTAGTGATGGGTAGCCAACTGCCGGCGAAGCGGAGGCGGCTCTACCTGCATAAGTTAATTTTGCCCCTTCCGGAATAGAAGCTTCAAAGTTGTGCTTACTGCAATACCAGGCTCCTTGATTTAATGGCTCTTCTTGACACCATACAAAGTCAGTAACGTGGGCGTAAGGTTCAAGAATTTGTTTCATTTCCTCAAGTGGGAATGGGTAGAGTTGTTCAATACGAATAATCGCAACATCTGTTTGGTTATTCTCACGGCGTTTTTCAATCAAGTCGTAGTAAACTTTACCTGAACACATTACCACACGTTTCACTTGTTTCGGATCGATATTATCAATTTCGCCAATCACATTTTTGAATGAACCATTAATGATTTCATCAAGTGTTGAAACCGCAAGAGGGTGGCGTAGTAATGATTTTGGCGTAATCGCAACTAATGGACGACGCATTTTGCGAATTGCTTGGCGACGTAACATATGGTAAACCTGAGCCGGTGTTGATGGCACACAAACTTGGATATTTTGTTGTGCACAAAGTTGTAAATAACGCTCAACACGAGCAGATGAGTGTTCCGGACCTTGACCTTCATAACCGTGAGGAAGAAGCATTACTAAACCACACATTCTGCCCCATTTTTGTTCGCCAGAGCTGATGAATTGGTCAATTACAATTTGTGCCCCGTTGGCGAAATCACCAAATTGAGCTTCCCAAATGGTTAAGGTTTTCGGATCGGTTGTCGCAAAGCCATATTCAAAGGCGAGAACCGCTTCTTCTGAAAGTACGGAATCCCATACTTGGAAACGACCTTGATTTGCGTGTAACTGTGTTAATGGAACATAGCCTGTACCATCATTTTGGTTATGAATAACGGCGTGGCGATGGAAGAATGTACCACGACCGGCATCTTCACCTGATAAACGAACGTGTGTGCCTTCATCAAGCAAGGTTGCATACGCCATTGTTTCTGCCATTCCC
This sequence comes from Mannheimia indoligenes, assembly GCF_036880405.1. NCBI lineage: Bacteria > Pseudomonadati > Pseudomonadota > Gammaproteobacteria > Pasteurellales > Pasteurellaceae > Mannheimia > Mannheimia indoligenes. The sequence goes on from NZ_JBAJJM010000006.1 coordinate 18,688, forward strand.
CAGTCGAATAATTTCTTGCCTTCGTACATCTCTTTACGATCAGCGTAGATTTTCTCAACACGAGAGTGAGCTTTCAATGATTCCGGATATTCACAAACACGCTTAGCAATAGTTAAGAAGCGATCTTCCGGGAATTTGCTCTCATAAGGTGCAGTCCAGTCATAATTGAGATATTGCAACCAATCAACAGCTGCCATATCTAATTCACGCCATTCAGGTACAACACGCTCACCATTATCTAACGCATCACGATAAAGATTTAGCATTTCAATTTCTTGGTCGCTGGTTAATACCCCTTCTTCAATTAAGCGGTCAGCATAAACTTTACGTGGTGTAGGGTGTTTTTTGATAATGCTATACATCATTGGCTGGGTTGCTAATGGTTCATCGGCTTCGTTATGACCGTGGCGACGATAAGAGATTAAATCAATGAAAATATCACGTTTAAATTTAGTGCGATATTCCACTGCCATTCTTGCTGCAAAAGCAACCGCTTCCGGGTCATCACCGTTTACGTGAATAATCGGTGCTTGGATCATTTTCGCAATATCGGTACAGAACTCGGTTGAGCGAGTGTCGTTCGGGTTAGAGGTGGTAAAACCGATCTGGTTATTAATCACAATACGGATTGTTCCTCCCACTTTATAACCACGGGCATTTGCCATATTTAAGGTTTCTTGCACCACACCTTGACCGGCAACGGCAGAGTCGCCGTGAACAGTTACCGCTAATACTTTTTCGTGTTCGGTATCACGCATACGTTCTTGTCTTGCACGAACAGATCCAATCACCACAGGGCTTACGATCTCCAAATGCGATGGGTTGAATGCTAAAGTGAGGTGAACGTTTTTATCATCTACCGCAAAGTTAGATGAGAAACCTTGATGGTATTTCACATCACCTGTACGGCTTTCATCAGCGTGTTTACCTGCAAATTCATCAAATAATTCCGCAGGGCGTTTACCGAATACGTTCACTAACATATTTAAACGACCACGGTGTGCCATACCTAATACGACATCTGTCATTCCTTGACGGGAAGCGTGGCGAATAATTTCTTTCATCATCGGAATGAACGCATCACTTCCTTCTAAAGAGAAGCGTTTTGCACCTGGGAATTTTGCTCCCAAATAGCGTTCTAAACCATCAGCAGCCGTTAATTCAGTGAGTAAATTGAGTTTTTCTTCTTTGGTGAAAAGTGGCTTATTTAACACACTTTCCATTTTAGCTTGTAGCCAGTTACGCTGTTCAATATCTTGAACGTGCATAAATTCTAAGCCGATAGGACCTAAATAAGTTTCTTTTAATGCCTCGTTGAGTTCGCTGAGCTTCATTGTATCTTTATTATAAACATAACGACCAACGGCAAATGTTTCGTTTAGATCTTCGTCGGTAAAACCGTGATATTTATAATCTAGCTCAGGCACACTGGAAGTTTTCCAGCGGTAATAGTTAATAGGGTCAAGTTTTGCTTCTAAATAGCCTCTGAAACGATGTGCGTTAATCCATTGAAGTAAACGAACTTGCTTTGCTCCTGCTTCTGGATCAACAACAGTTACGGATTGTGGTTGTTGTTCGCGGGCTAACTTACGGAAATACTCACGTACTTTTGAATGGGGTTGTTCAATATGAGAGGTTTTAGGGAATGAATCAAAAATGCTTCTCCAGCTTTCATCAACGCTTGCCGGATTTTCTAAATACTGTTCATAAATTTCTTCGACATAAGATTGGTTTGAACCGCCGAAAGGGGATGACGCAATCCAATCATCAAAATGTTTATATTGCATAAAGACCTGACCTATTTATGGTGTTGAAACATAATCTTATTATACTTCAAATAAAGTAAAGAAAATGTGATATAAGTCTGATTTTTACATAATTGTTTACTTACAAGCGGTTATTTTTAGCAAAATTTTTACAAATTCTAAACAATGCAAGGAAATTTTAGTGGTTGCACTCACATTTTTCTAAACAAACATCACCGTGTAGATTGTGATGGTGGTTATGGCGGTGTGAATAGAACGCTACATTACGAGCAAATTGGTCTCCAAAGAAGTGAATAAAACTAGGATCATTCGTAATCACTTCTGGCGTACCGGCACAGCAGATATGTTTGTTTACACAAAGCACCTCATCAGTATTTGCCATTACAATGTTTAAGTCGTGCGAAACCATTAAAATAGCACAGTTCAACCAAGAGCGGGTTTGATTTAATAGTTGATACAGTTCGGTTTGCCCTGTAATATCTACCCCTTGCATTGGCTCATCTAATACTAATAGCTGTGGTTTATCTAAGATAGCTCGAGCGAGTAAAACACGTTGAAGTTCTCCACCGGACAGCTTTTGCATACTATTATGTGCCAGATGGCGAATAGCAAAGAGAGATAATGCTTCCTCAATCATTGCTTTATTAGTATGGGGTTTGAGCCCGAGAAAATGCGTAACTGTTATTGGCATAGATGGGTCTAAATGTAGCTTTTGCGGGACATAGCCAATTTTTAGCCCTTTTTGGTGAATAATTTGTCCTTTAGTTGGCGTAATTAATTTTAGCAACACTTTCAATAATGTGGATTTACCCCCACCATTTGGACCTACTATGGTTGTAATAGAGTTAGGATAAATTGATAGATTAATGTTTTGTAACGCTTTTTGACCATTAAAGATTACTTCAATATCTTTTAGCGAGACTAAAGGTTGAGTTTTTTTTATCAACGTAAATTGCGTTGTCGTTGGATTAGGGGCTAGTTGGTTAATTTTCATTACTACAAAAAATTTGAGAGTATTGAAATAAAATTAGCGGATTTTTTATCTTCTGACAATAGAATAAATGAATTTTTTCTTGGTAAAATAGTCTATCAAGAGATTATGTAAATTTTAGTAAATAAATTAAAGAAAAATAGCAGGATATAATTTGCAGCACGTAATTTTAGCAAGAGATCGTAAACGGCATAAGAAACACTTGAAAATAGTGATTTTTTTATTGGCTGTTTTTAGTTTACTTGTCGGTATTGTTCTCGCATTAAAAGAACAATCTTCAATAAGTATGATGGCTACACGAGAAAATGTAGTTGTTTTAGATAAGCAAGATGAAGAATATCAAAATACTTCAAGTGGTAAAGTTGAGTTACAAGCAGATAACATTGAGAAAAATACGGGTTTTATTGAGTATATTACAGATTTAATTACTCAATCCTCTCTTTCTATAGAAAACGAAGAAATTGTTTTTGAAGATCAAACAGCGACATCTTATGAAGATGATTTAACTAATGAAGACGATGAAGTTGAAGAACCTATTGATACGGCAGATAATGTCAATACAGAAGAGCAACTTCCGGCAGAAGCAGAGAAAGTGTTGGAGGATATTCTTGATGTAGCAGATCAGGCATTACGAATTCAAGATCAATTTAGTTATACGGTTGCAAGAGGAGATAAACTAAGAGACGTATTGGAGCAATCAGGTTTAAGTGCTTCAGTTGCCTCTAATTTAGTTAAACAACATTCATTATTAGCACAATTAGAAGCCGGACAGCAATTTTATTGGGTGCTAGATAATGAAGGTGAGTTAGAATATTTAAACTGGTTAGTTTCTGAGAAAGAAGAACGTGTTTATGAACGCCAAGCCAATGGTAAATTTACCTACCAAAAATTTGAGAAAAAAGGCGAATGGAAGTTAGACGTTGTGCGAGGTACGATTCAGAACAGCTTTGCTACGAGTTTAAAAGCAGTTGGACTATCTGATCGCCAAATCAACCAATTAGCGGTAGGATTACAATCGCAAATTGCGACGAATAAGCTGAGAAAAGGCGATAAATTTGCCATTTTAATTAAGCGTGAATATATAAATGGTAAAGTAACAGATTTAGGAAATGTGGAAGGTATTCACGTTATTAGCAGTAAAAAAAGCTATTACGCTATTCAAGCAGATAATGGGCGATATTATAGCAGACACGGTGAAACATTAAGTGGTGGCTTTGCTCGACACCCATTATTGTATGCTGCAAGGGTAACATCTTCTTTTAACCCTAAACGTAAACACCCAATTACAGGTCGGATTAGCCCACATAAAGGTGTGGATTACGGATTGCCAATTGGCACGCCAATCATTGCACCGAGTGATGGTGTGGTTGAACACGTTGCTTATCAAGCTCGTGGAGCAGGGCGTTACATCAAAATCAAACACGGGCATATTACCACCGTATATATGCACTTAAGCAAGACGTTAGTCAAACCCGGACAAAGTGTGAAAAAGGGAGAGCGTATTGCACTATCAGGCAATACAGGTGGTTCAACCGGTCCACATTTACACTATGAATTTCATATTAACGGACGACCGGTTAATCCAATTACGGTCAAATTACCAGGTTCAAGTTCGGGTATGAATAATAAAGAACGCCAAACATTCTTAAATAAAGCGAAGAGTGTGGAAGCAAAACTAAAAATGTAAGGAATCCAATGAAAACAAATATTATTGCGTTAAGTTTGATCGGTTTATCAACCTTTACCTTTGCATCTGATGCAAAATTGAAGAATCAGCTTGAAAAAATTGGGGCAACAGAGGTTAAAATTTCTGAATCGCCATTATCAGGTTTTAAAATGGCAACCTCAAATGAAGGTATTGTCTATATCAGTGAAGATGGACGATATATCATTCAAGGCAAAATTTTTGAGCTAAAAAACGGCAAAGCAGTTGATATAACCAATCAAGGTTTAATGGCAGAGTTAAATTCTTATGCGAATGAAATGATTATTTATCCTGCCAAAAATGAAAAGCACGTTGTAACGGTTTTTATGGATATTACTTGCCATTATTGCCATCTGTTACATCAAAAGATTAAAGAATATAATGATTTAGGTATTACCATTCGTTATTTGGCGTTTCCCCGTGGTGGAATGAATACACAAACCGCAAAACAAATGGAAGCGATTTGGACTGCTCAAGATAAAATGAAAGCCTTAAATGATGCGGAAAATGGCAAATTACCAACCCAGTTAAAAACGCCTGAGATTGTGAAAAAACATTACCAACTAGGCGTTAAGTTTGGTGTAACAGGCACGCCTAATATTGTTACCTCAGAAGGCGAATTAATCGGTGGTTATGTCGAGCCGAAAGAATTAGCGAAAATGTTAAGTGAATAACTGATAGATAGAATACAAGCGGTCATTTTTTGTAAAAAATTTGCAAAAAACGACCGCTTGCTATTATAAAAAGAAAATTATCGTGGAAAAACTAATTAAAAAACGTCCTTTATTAACAACAGCAACCTTATCTGAAAATTCTTTATTGAATCGAATTTATCAAAGTCGGGGTATAAAAACGACGAAAGAGCTAGAGCATAATCTCCAACATTTACATAGACCACAACAATTGGCTAATATTGAACAAGCAGTGGATTTATTAACCAACGCGTTTGATGAACAAAGTCGTATTGTAATTGTTGGCGATTTTGATGCTGATGGGGCAACCAGCACGGCACTTGCCATAATTGCGTTAAAACAGTTGGGCTTCGAGCAAATTGATTATTTGATTCCGGATCGTTTCTCACAGGGTTATGGTTTAAGTGTTGCGGTGGCAGAAATGGTATTAGCAAAAGGAGCTGATTTAGTTTTAACCGTAGATAATGGTATATCTTCATTTGAAGGTGTTGAGTTACTTAAACAACACGGTATTCAAGTTTTGATTACCGATCATCATTTACCACCGGAAACATTACCCAATGCGGATGCAATGGTAAACCCCAATTTGCCGTTTTGTACTTTTCCGTCCAAATCATTGGCGGGTGTTGGGGTCATTTTTTATGTGATGATGGCTCTTCGAACACGAATGCGTGAGCGACAATACTTCCAGAATAAAGTAGAGCCAAACTTTGCTGAGCTTTTGGATTTAGTAGCATTAGGTACAGTGGCTGATGTTGTGCCACTTGATCAAAACAATCGCATTTTAGTCCATCAAGGATTACAACGAATGCGTTCAGGGCATTGTCGTTTGGGGATAAAAGCTTTAACAGAAGTAAGCAAAAGGGAGCTTTCAACATTGCAAGCTGCTGATTTAGGTTTTGCTGTTGCACCAAGATTGAACGCCGCAGGCAGGCTGGAAAATATGTCGTTAGGGGTTGAGTTACTGATTTGTGAAAATATGGAACTTGCTCGTCAACTAGCTCTTGAACTAGATTCTTTGAACCAAACTCGAAAAGAATTTGAGCAGGAGATGAAAACAGAAGCTCTGGCGATTTGTGCAAAATTACCGTTACTTGCTCAGTCAGAACAAGCTCACGGTATCGTGCTATATCAAGCAGATTGGCATCAAGGTGTAATTGGTATTTTAGCTTCTCGAATTAAAGATCAATTCAATCGCCCTGTGATAGCTTTTGCACAGGAAAGTGAAGAAAGTGAATATTTAAAAGGATCGGCTCGATCTATTTCGAGCGTGCATATGCGAGATTTACTCGAATATATTGATATGCAATATCCCGAATTAATCGAAAGATTTGGTGGACACGCTATGGCAGCCGGCTTGACTATTCACCATTCAAAACTAGAGCTATTCAAACAATTGTTTGATCAGGCAATTAATGAAAGAGTTGAGCCGGAACAATTACAAGGCATAGTTTATACTGATGGCGAGCTTTCAGCAGATGAATTTACCATTACCAGTGCAGAAATCCTTCATAGTGCGGGACCTTGGGGACAGAACTTTCCTGAACCCAGTTTTGAGGGAGAATTTAGTGTACTTCAACAAAAATTGCTGGCAGGTAAGCATCTGAAATTAATGTTACAAACGGATAGAGGGCAATTATTAGACGCCATTTGGTTTAATGTTGATGTTAGAATGTTTCCAGACTTATCGATTAAAAAAGCTAAAATTGTATACAAATTAGATATCAATGAATTCAGAAATAACAAAACTTTACAATTGAAGGTAGAATATATGTATTATCTTTAATATTACTTTACATAAATTTAATAGAATTAATTATATTTGTATTGTAGAATTATTCTGATTGCAACCAAATAGGTTGTAAAACAATTAATTACATAGTTACTTATAAGGAAACTTAACATGAAAATGGAAAAAAAAGCGCTTTTCCGTACATTTTTATTATCAAGTGCAGCATTAGCAGTTGCTGCGTGTGGTAACTTAAGCAAAGTGAGTGATGAAGGCACAACTGAAAACCCGGTATTCCCAAAAATTTCAGAGTCTGAATTCAACCACGATGGTTCACAATTTGGTTCTTGGCCAAACTGGGAAAATGTCCGTCAAATCGAAAAAGGTATGAATAAAGATCAATTATATAACCTAATTGGTCGCCCACATTTTGAAGAAGGATTATATAGTGTTCGTGAATGGGATTACGCATTCAACTACCGTGAAAACGGCGTACACAAAATTTGTCAATACAAAATTTTATTTGACAAAAATATGAATGCTCAAAGCTTCTTCTGGTATCCAAATGGCTGTAACGGCAACTCATCATTTACTTTAACAGGTGATTTCTTATTCGACTTCGATAAAGATACATTAACAGCTAAAGGTAAAGAAGTAGTTGATAATGTTGCAGAGCAATTAAAATCATCTAAAGCACAACAAGTTAAAGTAGCGGGTTACACAGACCGTTTAGGCTCTGTTGAATACAACTTAGATTTATCACAACGTCGTTCTAACACTGTTAAAGCACGTTTAATCCAACAAGGTGTAAATGCTCAAATTGAAGCAGTAGGTTACGGTAAAGCGAACCAAGTTAAACCTTGTGAAGGTTATGCACACGCAAGTCAAGCTGAAAAAGATTGTTTACGTCCTAACCGTCGTGTAGAAATTTCTGCAAACGGTGGTGTGCTTAAACAAAACGAAGGTGGTAATGTAGCAGGTCCTAACGGTCCGGCTCCACTTTACCAAACTCCTGCATACAACAATGGTAAATAATTTCTGGTTTTAATTAACTTAGAGTAGAATAGCAAGGCAATCTTATTGATAAGATTGCCTTTTCTTTTAGCTTTTATTTTTCAGGAGAATACTATGACTTACCAAGCAGTTGCTTTTGATTTAGATGGCACATTACTTTCATCAAATGCTACGATTTTAGAATCCAGTAAACAGGCAATTCGGAAAATAAGAGAAAAAGGCATAAAGGTTTATTTTGTTACTGGCAGACATCACACAGCGGTTCGTCCTTATTATAAGGAGATAGATTTAGATACGCCAGTTGTATGCTGTAATGGTACTTATGTATATGATTTTAAAAATGAAAAAGCAATTATTGGTAATCCGTTGCCACCTGAAGTCGCATCTAAATTAATCAATGAGGCACAAGCTCAAGGTATTCATACTGCTGTTTATTTTGAAGATGCAATGACTTATGAAACGCTAAATGTTCACTTTGAAAAATTTCAAAAATGGGTCGCATCTTGCCCTGAAACTGTTCGCCCAAATGTTTACCAAGTTGAGAAATTTCAGCAAGAAATCGATAAAGGTTTAACCGTTTGGAAAGTGTTAATCAGCGATCCTGATTTAGTCAAAATGCAAAATTTTGTGAAAAAACTACCGCTTGATCAAGTAAGCCCTGAATGGTCTTGGGTCGATCGTGTTGATATTACCAGTGTTGGCAATAGTAAAGGAGCAAGGCTGGCGGAGTTATTAAAAACAGAAGGTATTGAATTAGAACAAGTTATCGCATTTGGTGATAATTTTAACGATATCTCTATGTTGGAAGCAGTTGGACTTGGTATTGCAATGGGTGGTTCGGAAGAGGAAGTGCAGCAAAAAGCGAAGAAAACAATTGGTTCAAATAACGAAGACAGCATCGCCAATGAATTAAAAGCACAATTTAATCTTTAACCTATGATTAAACCTAAATATTCCATCGCAAGGCGTATCGGACTCTATTTTTTAATTATGATCGTCTTTGCTTCTATCATTAGTGGCATTTCACTTGGGATTATGTGGAGTAATAAATCTGATGCCAGTTTGATTAATGTATCGGGTTCGTTGCGTATGCAAAGCTATCGCCTTTTGTCGGAAATGGATTCAAGGCAAGAAATTTTAGCCGAGCGTTTGTTGGAATATCATCGTACTTTACACTCAACCGAGCTGAGTTCTCTTAAGCAAAGCTGGTTGTTACCTGATAATGTAATACATAGCTACCAACAATTACTGAAAGATTGGTATGCGATGCAGTCTTATGTCAATCAAGGTGATAAAGCCAGTTACGCAACACACATTGAAGATTATGTGCGGAAAGTGGATAACTTTGTCTTTCGCTTGCAAGAGTTTGCGGAGTTAAAACTAAAAATTGCCACAGGTGTAATTGCCGTTTCAATGTTATTGATTATTTTACTTGCGTACATTGGCGTGTGGTATACACGGAAAAAAATTATCAGCCCATTAAAGCAATTAGTTAAAGCCAGTTGGCAAATTCAAAATAAAGATTTCGATCATATAAAATTAGCGGTTGATGAACCGAATGAATTAGGTTTGCTTTCCTCTACTTTTACTGAAATGTCGAATGAATTATTAAAACTTTATACCTCATTGGAAGATAAAGTACAGGAAAAAACCCGCCGTTTATTAGCAGTTAATCGTTCTTTGCTTGTATTGTATCAATGCTCTCAATTATTAACCGCTAAACCGATTAATAAAGAAGTACTTAATCAAGTATTGAAAACAGTATTTGATAACGAACATTTGCTTGGTATTAAATTACATATTTATGGTGCAGAACATTGGAACGTCTCTATAGATAATGCCTTTGAAGCGGAGTGGATCTCAACTGAAATTGCGATAGAAAATGAAAAGCTAGGTATATTAAGTTGGAAGCCATCTTTACTTTGTCCTGATGAGAGGTTACTGCAAAATGTATCAGAAATGATTGGACGAAGTATTTATGTCGTTCAAGTGCAAAAGCAGCAGCAGCAATTAGTGCTAATGGAAGAGAGGGCGATTATTGCTCGTGAGTTGCACGATTCTTTAGCTCAATCGCTAACCTTTTTCAAAATTCAAGTAAGTCTGCTCAAATTGGCAAAAAGTGATGAGAAACGCAACGAAATTTTATCGGTATTTGAAAAAGCATTAAATGATGCCTATAGCCAATTAAGAGAGCTACTAACAACGTTTAGATTAACTATTCAAGAGGCAAATCTACAACAGGCATTAGAGAAAATTTTAGAAAGTTTACGCCCGAAAACGTCAGCACAGCTTTGCTTAAGTTGTAAATTACCCTCACATATGTTCAATGCACAGCAACAGGTGCATATGTTGCAAATTGTACGGGAAGCAGTCATTAATGCCATTAAACACTCGCAAGCAACTGAAATTAAGGTTATTGCTGAAACGAATGATGATGGCGAGCATTGCTTAATCGTTCAAGATAACGGCATTGGCTTAGCCAGCCATACCGAACCGGAAGGGCATTATGGCTTAACCATTATGCAAGAGCGAGCAGCAGAACTAAAAGCTGATTTCTCCATTGAGAATGTGGAAAGCGGTGGTGTAAGGGTTAAAGTAGTTTTACCGAGTATGCTCAGCAAGCGGTAGTTTTTTGTTAATTATTTGCAAATGATTTATAAGGGATAAAAATGCAGATCCGAAAAGCAGTCGAAGCGGATTTTGAAACCATACTAGCGATATATAATCAAGCTATTCCAACTCATCAAATTACGGCTGATTTGGAATTAGCAACCATAGAAAACCGCCGAAAGTGGTTTGATTTTCATCTTCAAAGCATCCAGTATCCGATCTGGGTGGTAGAAGACGAAACGGGCATTGTCGGTTGGTTTAGTTTCTCGCCATTTTATGAAAGACCAGCTTTTGTGCATACTTCTGAGATTAGTATCTATTTAGATGGTAATGCCAAAGGAAAAGGTTATGGCTCGAAAATTATTGAGTTTATGCAAGCGGAAATGTTAAATCATAATATTCACACTTTAATGGCGTATGTCTTTGAACTTAATACTGTTAGTCAAAATCTAATGAAAAAACACGGATTTGAACAATGGGGGCGTTTTCCGCATATTGCCAATATGGGAAAAGATGAGAAGGGAAATGATAAATGGCGAACGTTACTGATGATGTCTTACCAAAAAGGCATTGAGTAATAAGCGGTTACAAAAAGCATTGCTTTTTGAACGTTGGCTTTGCCAACGGCAGCAAAGCTGTGAACAATCCTTCAAGGGATTGTGAATAATTTTTGAGTGATTTTTTACAAAAGGAAAATATGGAAAAAACAAAAATCGTACTTGCAACGAGCAATGCAGGTAAAGTGAAAGAAATGGCAGATGTATTAGCTGAATTTGGGTTTGAGGTTATCGCCCAAAGTGAATTTGGTATTGAATCTCCGGAAGAAACAGGCTTAACCTTTGTTGAAAATGCGTTAATTAAAGCTCGATTTGCGTCTAAAATAACAGGGCTTCCGGCTATTGCTGATGATTCAGGCTTAGCCGTTGAAGCATTGGGTGGTGAGCCGGGTTTATATTCTTCTCGTTATGCGGGCGAGCAAGCAACAGATGCAGATAACCGCAAAAAATTGTTAGCTGCGATGAAAGATAAAGAAAATCGTTTAGCGAAGTTTGTTAGTTGTATTGTATTGTTAAAACACGAAACAGACCCTACACCGTATATTGCATTAGGGGAATGTTTTGGCGAAATTTTAACAGAAGAAAGAGGCGAAAATGGCTTTGGTTATGACTCCCTCTTTTTCTATCCGCCTAAAAATCTGAGCTTTGCAGAGCTAGAAACCAAAGAGAAAAAAGCGATTTCACACCGAGCTATCGCATTAGCACACTTAAAAGAGCAATTAAGAGGAAACAAATAATGATTATTACCACAACACCAATCATTGAAGGCAAACAAATCATTGAATATAAAGGCTTAGTATTTGGAGAAGTCGTGTCCGGTGCGAATTTTGTACGTGATTTTTTAGCAGGTATTACCGATGTAATCGGTGGGCGTTCAGGTGCGTACGAAAGCAAATTAAATTCCGCAAGGAAAGAAGCCTTATCAGAGTTAGAAAAAGAAGCGAAAAAAGTTGGTGCAAATGCCGTAGTGGGTGTTTCAATGGAATATCAATCTATGGGGGGCGACAAAGGAATGTTTATTGTGGTTGCAACAGGTACGGCGGTGGTGCTTCGCTAACTATGTTTTCGCATCAACAAGAATTACCCCCTTATTTCTGGCAAGAAAAATCACTGCTGGAAATGAATGAAGCAGAGTGGGAAGCACTTTGTGATGGTTGCGGTAAATGCTGTTATCGAAAATATATTCAAGGAAGAGGTAAGCGAGAGCGGCTTTACTACACTTCAGTTGCTTGCAATTTGTTAGATGTAAACACTGGGCGTTGTACTAATTATTCTGAACGCTTCAAAATTGAGAAAGATTGTACCAAGCTAACCAAAAAGAATTTACCTGATTTTGGCTGGCTACCGAAAACGTGTGCTTATCGCTTGCTATATGAAGGAAAGCCTTTATATGACTGGCACCCTTTGATCTCAAAAGATCCTAATTCGGTAAAAAATGCAGGCATCTTAATTTCGAACAGCATTCACGAAAAAGATGTGATTGATTGGTTTGAATTTGTGATTGATGAAGTTTAGTCTAAAAAGGCGTTTATCAAAACGCCTTTTTTATCATTATTCAGATTTTGCCATTTCAAACTCAATGAGCATCATCAAAATATGAATCACTTTAATGTGGATTTCTTGAATGCGATCTGCATAGCGGAAATGCGGCACACGAATTTCTACATCGGCAAGTCCTGCCATTTCGCCGCCGTCTTTACCTGTCATTGCAATGACTTTCATTCCTTTCTCTTTTGCAACTTTAATTGCATTTAATACATTTTTAGAGTTGCCTGAGGTCGATAATCCAAACAATACATCGCCTTTTTGCCCAACTGCCTCTAAATAGCGGGAGAAAACAAACTCATAACCAAAATCATTACTTACACAGCTTAAATGACTTACGTCAGAAATCGCAATTGCAGGGTAGCCTGGGCGATTTTCACGATAGCGACCTGTCAATTCTTCAGCAAAGTGCATTGCATCACAATGAGAACCTCCATTGCCGCAAGAAATCACTTTCCCGCCTTGTTTAAAGCTATTCGCAATAAGTAATGCTGCTTCTTGAATGAGTTTAATATTATTTTCATCAGACATAAATTTGTCTAATACATCGGCAGCTTCTTGAAGTTCAGCTTTAATTTGTTGTAAATACATTGTTTGCTCCTTTTTGCAAAAAAATCTGTTATTAAGACCGCTTGCTCAGCCAAAAGTGCGATAAGTTTAGAAGAATCAGCTGATATTGTAAATCGGCTTAGATCAAATAACTCTCTTTTTATTGTAAACAAAAGTTTCCAAAAAGTAAAAATAGCGGTATGATCAGCAAAATTTTGCCATTGCGACGAAAGGAAAATATATGACTGCACAGCCAGAATGCTTCGAGAAGATTATTGGAAAATCTGCGAAAATCCAAGAAGTCATTATTCAAGCAAAAAAATTTGCCAATCTTAATGCACCTTTGCTGATTCAAGGCGAAACAGGCACAGGCAAAGATTTATTTGCAAAAGCTTGCCATAATTTTAGTACGCGTAAAATGCAAAAATTCATTGCGGTAAATTGTGCAGGGCTACCGCAAGAAGAAGCCGAAACAGAAATGTTTGGGCATCGTGGTAATGGTAGTGAAGCGGTTGGTTTTTTTGAATATGCGAATGGCGGCACGGTTTTATTGGATTCCATCTCCGAGTTATCACTTGAAATGCAGGCAAAATTACTCCGTTTTTTAAATGATGGCTCTTTTCGCCGAGTGGGAGAAGATAAAGAAATTCAAGTTGATGTCAGAGTGATTTGCACTTCGCAAAAAACCTTATCTCAGCTCGTTGCGGAGGGCAAAGTACGGGAAGACCTTTACCACAGATTGAACGTGCTAACCCTTGATTTACCCCCATTGCGTGAGCGAAAAGAGGATATCCCATTACTGGCAGATTACTTCATTGCTCAAGTGAGCGAACAGCTCGGCGTGAGTAAATTAGAATACGACGAAGCCTTCTTGCAAGCCTTGCAAAATTATCGCTGGTCGGGCAATTTGCGTGAGCTTTACAATGTGATTTATAGAGCTTGTTCCCTTTCTCCTAGCTATCGTTTGGCAGTAAAAGATTTGAATTTACCTGATGAGGTAGAAGATACCAATGTTGAGCCGGAAAATGCAACTTTAGAAGAGATGATGAACCAATACGAAGCTCAGCTACTGCGAAAATTTTATGCACAATATCCAAGTACACGGAAATTAGCCCAAAGGCTGGGGCTTTCCCATACAGCGGTTGCAAATAAATTGCGTCAATATGGCTTAACCAAAAATGGAAATAAAGATGAATAAACTAGCGGTCATTTTCTCAGCGGTTTTTGCAAATTTTTGGCTAAATTCGACCGCTTGTGCAGCACCGAGTATTCCTAAACCGTTATTGGAAAATAGCTTGGTTTATTGTACTACCTCATCGGGCTTCTCGTTTAATCCGCAAAAGGCAGACGTGAGTTCCAATATGAATGTGGTAACAGAGCAAATTTACGATAAGTTATTTGAATTTAACCCAAAGAAAAATCGCCTTGAGCCAGCCTTAGCCGAAAGTTATTCCATTAGTGATGATGGGTTAGTGATTACGTTACGTTTAAGAAAAAATGTGGCTTTTCACACCACAAGCTGGTTTACGCCGACCCGTAAATTAAATGCGGAAGATGTGGTTTTCTCGCTTAAGCGAATGATTGGTAAAGAAAGTGATTTACCCGAAGTTGAGACGGCAGCTGAACGTGCTTTGCACCATCAACGCCAGAACTATATTTATCAAAAAGCAACAAGCCAGATTTATTTCCCTTATTTTGAGAGTGTGGGGTTAGCCGGCAAAATTGCCAATGTTAGCTCGCCTTCAAATCATATTGTGAAAATTGAATTAACCAAGCCAGATTCTTCGTTATTGGCTCATTTAGCCAGCCAATATGCGGTTATTCTTTCCAAAGAATACGCTCTGCAACTTAATGCTGATGAAAACTTGGTGCAGCTCGATCTTCTCCCTATTGGCACAGGCGTTTATCAGCTTGAAAGCTATGAAAACAATAACTATGTGAGATTAAAACCGAACAGCGATTACTGGGGGAAAAAGGCTCATATTCAAAATATGATTGTTGATTTTTCAACTGAGGCAACAGGCAGAATGGCGAAATTTTTGAATAATGAATGCAATGTAGTTGCCTTTCCTGAGCCGAGCCAACTCTCGGTTTTAACTGATGAACAATTAATTGAAAGCAAAGGGGCAAATTTAGTTTATTTAGCTTTTAATATGCAAAAAGAGATAGGACAAAATTTACCCTTACGCCAACAAATTGCGAGTAGTATTAATCGAAAACGCATAGCCGAAAAATTATTTTATGGTACAGGCGAAGTGGCGGATAATGTGTTACCTACCGCATTATGGGCAGAAAAAAACAGCGAGAGTTACCCTTACACCTTTCCAAAACCAAGAGAACAAGCGGTCGAAAATGGTAAAAAATTTGCAAAAGATAACCGCTTGATCCTATGGGTGATTGATGAAAAACGGGTTTATAATCCACACCCAATTAAAATGGCAGAGATGATCCGTTCAGACCTGGCGGCTCAAGCGTTAGAGGTGGAAATTCATCAAGTAAGCCGAGCCTATTTAGTGCAACAACTTGAAAGCAAAACCGCAGATTATGACTTGATTTTAGGCGGTTGGCTGGCATCAGATCTTGATCCAAACAGTTTTCTGTCTGCCTTATTAAGTTGTAAAACCGCAGATACCGTAACTAATTTATCAAATTGGTGTAATGAAGATTTTGATTTTTGGTTAGAAACGGCTCGTTTAAGTGATGATTCGGCATCGACTAACTTATTGTATGCCTTTTCACAAAAATTGCTGGAAGAGCAGTTACCGATTTTACCTTTGATTAATGTAAATCGGGTATTGGTGGTCAAAAAAGGCATTCAACAGGCAGAAATTTCGCCTTTCGGACAGGTGAAATTATCGGAACTACGTTTGAGTTCGGATAGCAAAGAAAGGAATTAGTATGCTAACAGCTTTTATCCGAAAAGTATTTCTTACTTTGATTACGCTGATTTGTCTATCTATTATCAGCTTTCATATTTTGTTACGGGATCCGCTAAATCATCTTACTGATGTAAATTGGTTCGGGGCATATTTTAACTATCTGAAATCCTTATTAAAAGGTGATTTCGGCATTAGTTTTAGCAACGGGCAGCCATTAACCGAGCAGATTTTACAAGTATTCCCAGCGACTATTACACTTTGCTTATCGGCGTTAATACTCTCGCTTATTGTAGGTGTGCCACTCGGCTTTTTTGCGGCTACTCAGCAGAAAAATATGATTGGGAAAATGCTAAATATTTTAGGCTCACTCAGTTTAGCCGTGCCGGTATTTTGGCTGGCATTAGTGTTAATGTATTATGCTTCACTCAATCAATGGGCGATTTCTGCGATTGGGGAAATTCACCCACTTTATCCTAAACAGAGTGTAACAGGTTTTTTGTTATTGGATATTTGGTTGTCAGACAGTCCGTATAAATTAAAAATGTTACAAAGTGCGTTGCACCATTTAGCTTTACCAACCTTAGTGTTAGCGATTCCTGCAACGCTTGAAATTATGCACGTTACTCAAGCGAGAGCCGCTTATGTAATGAAGCAAAATTACATTAAAATTGCGAAAACCAGAGGCTGGACACAGTTTAGAATTTGGACAACGCATATTATTCGTAACACCTTGCCTTCACTTGTACCGATGATTGCCCGAACCTTTATTCTGATTTTTGCTTTCGGTATGTTGATTGAAAATATTTTCAGCTGGAGTGGCATTGGGCGTTGGTTAATTAATGCACTTGCTATTCAAGATTACAATGCGATTTCAGCAGGCGTTGTAGCGATTGGCGTTTTTGTCTTGTTTGTGGATATGTTTACAGGCTTTATTCGGGTAGTGTTAGACCCTTCAGAGAAAAAGGATTGGTATGGCTCTTATTAAAGAACCGGAACAGTTTAGAGAAACTGAATCAATTAAAAAATTTTGGCGATATTTCCGCCAAGATAAAATCGCTCTCGGGAGTTTTTATCTGTTTTTAGTGCTACTTACGCTCGTTTTTCTCGGCAGTTTACTCGCTCCGTATAATTATAATGAACAGTTTGCGGGCTTAGAACTAATGCCTCCATCTTGGGACGATAATGGGCAAATTCGTTACTTTCTCGGCACAGATGATTTAGGACGGGATATTCTCAGCCGAATTATGTACGGATTTTATTATACCGTTGGTTCCGCCTTGATTATTACTGTGTTGATTGCACTCATCGGCGGTGTTATCGGCATTTTTGCAGGCTTGAAAAAAGGAAAATCGGTTTGGTTTATTAGCCATTTGTTTGATACTTTCTTATTTATGCCGATTTTGCTGATTGCGATTATTATCGCAACACTAATGGACGCCAGTTTGATGAATGCGATGTTAGCTATTTTCTTGGCAATGTTGCCGCATTTTATCCATAAAATTTATCAAGCTACCGAAAAACAATTGAAAAAAGAATACATTGTTACTCTTAGGTTAGATGGGGCAACTCGTTGGTATTTAATCAAAGAAGTGATTATCCCTAATTTAACAGGAGTGGCAATTAAAGAACTTTCACATATTTTTGTGATTGCCGTGCTGGATATTAGTGCCTTGAGCTTTATTATGTTAGGGGCTCAAAATCCAACGCCGGAATGGGGAGCAATGATCCGAGAATCAATCGAGCTTATTTATATCGCCCCTTGGACGGTTATTCTGCCCGGCTTAGCCATTATGTTCAGCATTTTTACCATCACAATGCTTGGTACTCGATTAACCGATGTTTTTGAAAAGTACCGCAATGCGTAACTGATACAAGCGGGCATTTTTAAGAAAACTTTTACACATTAAGGAACACTATGGCATTACTGGATATTCGCCATTTAAGCATTGAAATCGACACACCCAAAGGGCGAGTGAAAATGGTGGATAACATCAATCTAACCGTTGATGAAGGCGAAATTTGCGGATTGGTCGGAGAGTCTGGCTCAGGTAAAAGTCTGATTGCGAAAGTGATCTGCGGCATTGTAAAAGATGAATGGATTGTTAGTGCAGACCGTTTTCGCTTTGATGATATTGAATTGCTTAAACTAACCCCTAATGAACGCCGGAAATTAGTGGGCGATCATATTTCAATGGTATTCCAAGATCCACTAGCCAGCCTAGACCCAAGCCAACGCATCGGTAAACAACTAATGCAGGCGATTAATTTTAAAGGCAAATGGTGGCAATGGTTCGGCTGGAAAAAGAAAAAAGCAATTGAACTACTGCACCGTGTGGGTGTTCGGGATCATCAAGATATTATGAACAGTTACCCCGTCGATATTACTGAAGGCGAAGCACAGAAAGTAATGATAGCGATGGCGGTGGCTAATCAACCACGTTTATTAGTGGCTGATGAACCAACTAATATTATGGAATCCACCACTCAATTGCAAATTTATCGCCTGCTTTCCAGTATGAATCAAAATCTGGGGACATCGATTTTGCTGGTTAGCAATGATATGAAAAGTATCCAAAACTGGGTGGATTCTTATAATGTGCTTTACTGTGGGCAAACGGTAGAAATTGCGGATAAAGAGAGCATTTTAGAATCTTCTTACCACCCCTACACCAGAGTGTTGCTCAACAGCTCGCCCGATTTTTCTCAACCGCTGGCGTTTAAAAGTAGTTTAAATACGCTACGGGGCTCTGTTCCAATGTTAAACGAAATGCCGATTGGCTGCCGTTTAGGACCACGTTGTCCTTTTGCTCAGAAAAAGTGTATAAACAAGCCGCCGTTAGTAAAAGTAAAACAACACGAATTTGCCTGCCATTTTCCGATTAATTTCAGAGAACAGAATTTGTTGAAAAATAAAGTCGAAAATACGCCATTTGTGGTGGCAGAATTGAGTGAGAAGGAATAAAAACAAGCGATTTGCAAAAGTAACCTAAAATATGACCGCTTGTTATTGGCTGAGAGTTACGGGCAACATCAGCGTATCTAATACAAAGCTCAACGGTAAATCAACAACTGCCAGCACAGCTAAAAGACCACCTTGTTGCATTGCTTGGAAATCTCTGGTTACACCTGCATACACGCTATAGTCTTGTTCGACCAAGCTAATCATCGTGCCACAAGCACTTAAATTAACGACCAAAGAGAGTAGGACGAGTATTTTACAAGCGGTTAATTTCATCAAAAAATCTCCAAATAAGCGGTTATTTTACGCTATTTCGCCAAAATTGCATTTGAAAAAATATTGTTTTCAGGCAGAATGTAACAGAATTTTATACTGATAATTTTAAGAGGAACTATATGCAAACTTACAATATTGCGGTGTTAGCCGGCGATGGGATCGGACCTGAGGTAATGGCTCAAGCCATCAAAGTACTTGAAGCAACGCAGCAAAAATTCGGGTTTAAATTAAATTTCAATGAATACAACATTGGCGGAGCAGCAATTGATGCACAAGGTAAAGCTCTTCCGGAAAATACATTAAAAGGTTGTGAAGAAGCAGATGCGATTTTATTTGGATCGGTAGGTGGACCAAAATGGACGCATCTACCGCCCGATGAGCAGCCTGAGCGTGGTTCATTATTGCCACTGCGTAAACATTTTTCGCTTTTCTGTAACTTACGCCCAGCGGCACTTTATCAAGGCTTAGAAAAATTCTGCCCATTGCGTGCAGATATTGCCGCAAAAGGGTTTGATATGGTGGTAGTGCGTGAATTGACAGGCGGAATTTACTTCGGTCAGCCAAAAGGCAGAGATGGCGAAGGTTCACAAACCCGTGCGTTTGATACCGAAGTGTATTATAAATATGAAATTGAACGTATCGCCCGAGTTGCGTTTGAATCTGCAATGAAACGTAAAAAACACGTTACTTCTGTAGATAAAGCGAACGTATTACAAAGCTCTATTTTATGGCGTGAAACTGTAACGGAAATTGCCAAAGAGTATCCGGAAGTTACGCTTGAGCATATGTATATTGACAATGCAACAATGCAGCTTATCAAAGCCCCTGAATCGTTCGATATTTTATTATGCTCAAACATCTTCGGCGATATTATTTCAGATGAAGCAGCAATGATTACTGGCTCAATGGGAATGTTACCTTCAGCAAGTTTAAATGAACAAGGCTTTGGTTTGTATGAACCGGCAGGCGGCTCAGCTCCTGACATCGCAGGAAAAAATATTGCCAACCCGATTGCTCAAATTTTATCAGCGGCAATGATGTTACGCTACAGCTTCAACTTAGGTGAAGCAGCAGATGCAATTGAAGCTGCAATTCAAAAAGCATTAGCAGATGGCTATCGTACCGCCGATTTAGCCGATGATAACAAACCGCTTTCAACCTCAGAAATGGGCGATATTATTGCAAAAAATATTTTGGTATAATTCCACCATCTACAGGGGCTAATTAAATTAAAATTAGCCCCGTTCAAATAAACATTATTCAATTTAGTATTAAGGTTTAATCTATGTTGATTTCAGGTCTTTTTGTCGGGCTATTGCTTGGCATCATTTTGCAACGAGGGCAATTTTGCTTGTCCGGTCAGTTGCGTAATATTGTGTTTAAGCGTGATCTCGCTTCATTTTCTCCACTTCTCCTTGTTATTTCGGTGCAATCTGTTGGCTTTTTTCTACTTGAGCAGCAGGGGTTGATCCGATTTCCAACCTCGCCAATGCCGATTTGGGCGACCTTGTTTGGTGCATTTTTATTTGGTATTGGGATGGGGGTGGCAAACCGTTGTGTATCGGGGCAACTTTATCGTGCTGGGGAGGGAATGATTGCGGCAATCATCACGTTGATTGTGTTTGCCATTACAACGGTTGCTACTCAAACAGGTGTACTTAAGTTCTGGGTTGCTTCACAGTTAGAAACGGAAAGTTCACTTGTTACAATTCCGCAGACACTCGGTATTTCTCCTCTATTTTTGATAGTACCTCTGTGTTTGCTAACCTTTTTTGCTTTGCAAAAAAAGCTTAGAAATCAACCGCTTGTTCCTCGCCAGCCATTTCAGCAAATCTGGTCTCCATACTTTACCGCACTCTCATTGGGTGTTGTCAGCATTTTAGGCTGGGTATTGAGTGCGGAAACAGGGAGAGAATTTGGTTTGAGCTTCAGTATCCCTGTTGGCAATGCCTTGCAATATCTCACACTTGGGCAACAACGCTATCTGAATTGGGGAACTTATCTTGTTATCGGCGTCGTTTTCGGTTCGTTTATCTCTGCTAAATTCTCAGGTAATTTCCGCTGGAAACCGCTTTCTACCGCTGATTTCGGTAAAAGCGTATTCGGTGGTGTGTTAATGGGTATTGGGGCGGCTCTTACCGGTGGGTGTACGATGGCAAATGCGGTTGTCGGCACAGCCTATTTCTCTTGGCAAGGGTGGATTGCAACATTCGTTATGATGTTTGGCGTGTGGTGCGTGTTCATTCTTCGCAAAAATCCTTTAGAATCAACTTGTTAGGAGTAACAATGAAACCTTTAAAACTTTCCGTATTGGCGATTGCCATTAGCTTTCTAGCTGCGTGCAATGAGCAAAAAATCAGTGAAATTTCACAAACTGAGTTGCTTAAACAAAAAGATAATCCTGATATTGTGATTATTGACACACGGGGCGATACTTTTTACAACGGCTTTAAAAGCCCTCAAACTGCACGAGGCGGGCATATTCCTAATGCTATTCAATTTACCGCAGAATGGATTGAAGCAATCCACCCCGACTATTTTGAGAGCTTTGCCGCTGATAAGGGGATTACCAAAGATAAAACTCTCGTATTTTATGATGACAATCTTGACAACTTAGAGAAAGTTTCTGCTGAGTTTGCAGCAAAAGGTTACAAGATCAAGTTATTTAAAGAATTTGCAAAATATACTCAAGATCCAAATATGCCTTTAGAAACTTTCCCAAATTATCATTGGTTGGTTTCAGCACAATGGTTAAAAGAAGCTTTAGATGGCAAACAGCCGGAAACGCATTTGGGTAATGATACAATGGTCTTTCACGTTTCTTGGGGACCGGTAGATCAAGCAACAGGCTACAAGCAGCACGTTACAGGAGCTTATCATTTTGATACCGATTGGATTGAAAATGCTCCCGTATGGAATTTATCCTCAGCTGAAATTATCGAACAAAATCTATTAAAAAACGGCATTACTAAAGACAAAACCGTTGTACTTTATTCTGAAAACCAGCTTGCCGCATTCCGAGTGCTTTGGGCGTTAAAATGGGCTGGGGTGGAGGATGTGAGAATTCTCAACGGCGGTGTAAATGCGTGGATTAACAATGAATTTCCGATTGATACCACCGTTAATACGCCAACGCCTGCAACGGATTTCGGAACGAAAATTCCGGCTAATCCACATTTGTCTATTGAGACCGCTCAAGAGGCTTATGCGAAGCAAAAAGAGGGGATGAAATTAGTCAGTATTCGGGCTTGGGAAGAGCATTTAGGTGCAATTAGTGGTTATGATTACATTCCGGGCAAAGGCGAACCGGAAGGTGCAATTTGGGGCTATGCCGGTACAGATTCATCTAATGTGGCGGATTATTACGATCCGGATGGTTCATTACGAAACCCCAAAGAGATTTTTGACTTATGGGAAAAACAAGGAATTAAGCCAAATGATAGCTTGGCATTCTATTGCGGTACAGGCTGGCGAGCAGGTATTCCGTGGTTTATGACACAAATGGCAGGCTGGAAAAATGCCGTTGTGTATGATGGAGGCTGGAATGCGTGGCAAATGGATAGCTCGTTACCAACAAAAGCACAATCAACCGAAACAAAACCAAATGCGAAAAATTTCTTTGGTGTAACGCCAAGAACAGGACTATCTTGTAAGAGTTAATGAATAACAAGCGGTCAAAATCGGTTAAAAATTTGCAAAAAACGTTCTGATTTTGACCGCTTGTATTTAGAGTAGTGGGCTCATCAATCTGACAATGTTTTCCACTAACCCCCACAATTTGATGCGATAACGCCAGCCTTTTGGCGTAATCAATTCACTTTGTGCTAAGTATTTTTGCTGAAGTTGAGCAATCTCTTCAGTCATTTCTTTATCATAAATAGCAAGGCTGATTTCTAAATTCAAGAAGAAACTTCGCATATCCATATTTACTGTACCGAATAGGCTGAACTCATCATCAATCACTAGTGTTTTAGTATGAAGCATACCTTCATCAAAACGAGCGATTTTGACATTGTTTTTAAGTAACATCGGGAAGTAAGCTCTTGAAGCATAATGCACCATTTTTGAGTCATTTTTTCTCGGTAAAATTAAAGTAACATCAACGCCTCTACGTGCGGCAGTAGTGAGTGCCAATAATAGCGGTTCATTTGGCACAAAATAAGGGGTAGTAATTACTATGCGTTTGGTTGCAAGATGAATTGCACATAAAATGGTTTCATAAATAATGCTTTCTTCTTGTTCAGGAGCGGATGGAATGACCTGTGCAATAACATTGCCGGTAGTAGGTGGTGTTAAGCCATTGTGTTTCTTTGCCTGTTGATTTAAGAAATCTTTTACTTTTTGCAGGTTTTCATCATCTTCTACGGCAATATCGGCGTAGAGAACTGCTGCCATTTCAAGCACAACAGGACCGGTACAACGCATCATCACATCAAACCATCTGCCAATACCAATCTCTTTTCTAAATAATACAGGGTCTATTAAGTTAAAACTTCCTGTATAACCAATTTGGTAGTCAATGACTAAAATTTTACGGTGGTTACGCAAATCATTACGCCCATAAATAGTTTGCATAATCCCAACAGGTAGAGACGTTTGAATAAATACACCCACTTGCTCTAGCTTTGCTCGCCATTCGCTTTTGAGGAACGGACCACTTCCTACATCATCAGCTAAAATCACACAATGCACACCACGTTCTGCCGCCGCTTTGATTGCTTCTAGTAGCTTATTAATTTTGCCCTCAGGCTCTACAATATAAAAGGCGAGTAGGCAGCTGTATTGTGCTTGCTCGATATCCTCAATCATAGAATGCAAAATATCATCGGTGGTACTGAGCAACTTCATACTATTATTCGCACTTGCACCCAAGCGAGTGGTTTTCTCTGCCATTCGTTCAATGCCACGAAAGGCGGAAGGAATTTGATCATCAGGGTTGAAATGTTCACTAGGTAAATATTCTTCTGCAAATTCATCATAGAACTTGATCATTTTTTGGGTTCGAGCAAGGCGGCGTTTGCTGACACGAGGTTCGCCGATCAACAGGTAAAGAACAATTCCTCCTATGGGTAAAACGAAGAGAATGATGATCCACGCAATTGCTGCACCGATATTACGCTGGGTGTATAACACTCTGGTGGCAAACACTAGCACAATCAGAAAGTTAATCAGGAGTAAAACGCCACTCCAAGTAAAAGAAAACGGCATAAGATAGTCCTTATCAAAATGGTTTATGCTATTTTAGTGAAAAATCAAGCTCAAGCGGATTGTGGTCGGAACTCTTCACGGCATAGCTTGATGCTGAATGTACAATAATATCTCGAGTAAAAATATAGTCTATCGGATAACCAAACGCAGTGGTTCGAGTATCGGGTGTGATTCGCACTTCGGTTAGTTGTAGTTTATTCGTTAATTCAAATAGCTTCTTTTTACGTTTTTCATTCCAAGTATTGAAATCGCCTGCTAAAACAATTGCACCTTGATGTTGTTGGATAAGCTCTTTCAAGCCATCTAATTGTTTCTGATAGCTATGGTTCGTCCAGTCAAAATTAATTAAATGTACATTAATCATAAGCAAAGATTTGCCATTTTCAAACGGAAAACGCATTGCAGACATCAGTTTAGGCAATCTAAGCAAAGGTTCTTGAGATCCATTTAGGCAATAGCGATCAGCATCTAAACGGCTTAAATTGAGAATACCTGATTTTTGCTCTTGATACTGGAACGCAAAAATATGTAAAGAGCTTTCAAATTGTGGAAGTAAGTTTGAAATCTGTTGCCCCGAAGTTGCCTCTTGTAATAGCACAAAATCTTTTTTCTCAGTAAATTTCTTTAGATCTTCTTGCCAATTAGCATTTTTGCCTTTATGAATATTCCAATTAAGCAACTGAAAACGTTTATTTGAGGCAGGTGTAATGCCGGTATTTTGATAACATTGCCAATAAGAAGAAAATTTCATTTCTTTGAAGATACTTTTCTTAGAATCTTGAAAAACAACTTCGGGCGGAGTGTAAATGCTCAAACTTCTGTAGTTCAAAAATAAAGTACTCCCTAATAAAACAAAAAATAATAGTAGTAAGCGTTTTTTCATATTTTATCGCCAGTTAAACAAGCGGTTAAATTTAGATAGTTTTTTGCAAATTGCTACCCAAATTTAACCGCTTGTATCTCTAAAATTAGCCGTCCATTTCCTCGCCTGTTTCAGCCCATTTAAAATTTAATGCGACAGAATTTAGGCAAAAACGTAATCCTGTAGGTGGCGGACCATCGTTAAAAACGTGTCCCATATGGGAATCACAATTTCCGCAACGGATTTCGGTCCGTTGCATTCCGAAACTGTAATCAGCCAGATAGCGTAATGATGTTTCTGAAATTGTTTGATAAAAACTTGGCCAGCCACAACCCGCATCAAATTTAGTATCAGAATGAAAGAGCTCTTGATGACATCTTGCACAACGGTAAATGCCAATACGGTTTTCATTTAAAAACTTGCCTGTAAAAGGGCGTTCTGTACCGTGATTTATTAAAATATCAATTTGCTGTTCGGTTAAGTCTTTAATATCTTTAATCATTATTTTTCTCCTGAAATCATCAAAAACATTGTAACTTTTTTTTCATTGTAAATCGTTATAAATTTCAAAATTTGACATAGATCACAAAAAATTTATCTGTTATATTGAGTGAGTTCTTTTAGCTTGTCAGTAAAGTGAAAAGATGTGCTATAATCTCTACATCTTTAGTAGTACATAAAGAACAAATTTTGTTTAACTTTAATATAGGTAGAAAAATCTATGGCAATTAAAATTGGTATTAACGGCTTTGGTCGTATCGGTCGTATCGTTTTCCGTGCAGCACAACATCGTGATGACATTGAAGTAGTAGGTATTAACGACTTAATCGATGTTGATTATATGGCTTATATGCTGAAATACGATTCAACTCACGGTCGTTTTGACGGTACTGTAGAAGTTAAAGATGGTCAATTAGTAGTAAACGGTAAAGCAATCCGTGTAACTGCTGAGCGTGATCCTGCTAACTTAAAATGGGACGAGATCGGTGTTGATATCGCAGTTGAAGCAACAGGTTTATTCTTAGATGATGAAACTGCTCGTAAACACATCACTGCAGGTGCGAAAAAAGTTGTTTTAACTGGTCCATCTAAAGATGCAACTCCTATGTTCGTAAACGGTGTAAACTTTGATGCGTATGCAGGTCAAGATATCGTTTCTAATGCTTCTTGTACAACAAACTGCTTAGCACCATTAGCGAAAGTAATTCACAATAAATTCGGTATTAAAGAAGGCTTAATGACTACAGTTCACGCAACAACTGCGACACAAAAAACTGTAGATGGTCCATCAGCGAAAGACTGGCGTGGTGGTCGTGGTGCTTCACAAAACATCATTCCTTCATCAACCGGTGCAGCGAAAGCAGTAGGTAAAGTATTACCTGCATTAAACGGTAAATTAACCGGTATGGCTTTCCGTGTTCCTACAACTAACGTTTCTGTAGTTGATTTAACAGTAAACCTAGAAAAACCGGCAACTTATGCTGAAATCTGTGCTGAAATCAAACGTGCTTCAGAAAACGAAATGAAAGGCGTATTAGGCTATACAGAAGATGCTGTAGTTTCAACAGACTTCAACGGTGCGACTGAAACTTCTGTATTCGATGCAGCAGCAGGTATCGCATTAACAGATACATTCGTTAAATTAGTATCTTGGTACGATAACGAAGTTGGTTACTCAAACAAAGTATTAGACTTAGTTGCTCACGTATATAACTACAAAGGTTAATTGATGAGTTATAGCTAAATTTAAGGACCAAATTCTGAAAAGAGTTTGGTCCTTTTGCTTTGTGTAATATTTTATTAATGTCGTTCTAGGTTTATAAACCCGAGCGGTAAAATTGAAAAAGAAATTGAAGAAATTCTTTGATTTATAGTGGTAGTTTATTGAAATTTGAAATCGAAATTGCTATATATGAGCCATAAGTTGGCTACTATGGGGAAAATAAAATGGGTAATTTTTGTTATTTTATTATGCTATTAATCATTACCTTTTTTACGATTTTAATCTTTAATAAGATAGGCTGGGTAAATGCCGGAATTTTAGTGGTTGTATTTTTCACTTTCTTTGCTGCTTGGATAGTGCGTAAAAACCAAGAAATAACGCGAGACTTAGAAGAAAAAGAGCTGAATGAATGGCTTGAAAAAGAACTAAAACGTCCAGTCGTTCAAGATAAACTACGCCATCTACCACCAAATGATATTGATGATGAAATTAGCACTATTGCTACCGGTAAAGTAAGTTGGACAGATAAAGAGGGAAAAACGACAGACCTTTTTGATATTGAAATAAATATCAGATCCAAATAGCTTAATATAGGTTGATTATTCCGAAAATAAGAAAAAGCCTGCAAACGTTGATTTCACAGGCTTTCTAAGGTTTTTTAGTTTAGCTTCGTTGAGCTAAATTTAGTTTAATGGTGCTCTGGGCGAGACTTGAACTCGCACGGGCTATGCCCACCACCCCCTCAAGATGGCGTGTCTACCAATTCCACCACCAGAGCTTTTATTCTTTTACGCGATTATTGAGGGATATCGCTATTTTCCGTTTTTACAGGTTCAACCTGTTTTTGTTCAACTTGGCTTAAGTCTTCAAATTGACTTGTTGGTGCTTTTGTATTTGAACTTAAGTTACCGATTACTAAGCTGATCGCGAAAAAGATTGTTGCTAATAATGCAGTTGTTCTTGATAAGAAGTTTGCAGAACCTGCTGAACCAAAAACAGTTGCTGAAGCACCCGCACCGAAAGATGCACCGGCATCAGCTCCTTTACCTTGTTGCATTAATACGAATGCGATAAGCAGTACGGCTACAACAAGATAAGCAATTGTTAAAACATTGATTAACATTAATTTGTTCTCTATATAATTCTTTATGCGAAATTTGCAATGGCGTGAATAATATAGAATTTACGCCTATTTGACAAGAGGCAAACGCTGATTTTTAAACGCTTGATTTAATTTTCAACAGTTTGTGCTGTCTTTTTCGAATAACGAGCTTTGGGGTTGACTGCAAGCGGTGTAATTTTCGCTAAATTTTGCAAAATTTGACGATTTGGGCTTTGTAACAAATGGGGTAGTTGTTGATTTAGCTCAAACATAAATTGCTGATAACTTGTCTCTTTTTTACTGATTTGGTTAAGCTGCATTTCCCAATGGGCGGTCATATCCGGTTGTGTAGCGGAATCGGGTAATGCGTGAATCAGCGTTCTGCCTGCCTCGGTGCTGTGAATATTTTTACCTTTGCGGATTAAAAATCCACGCTTAAAAAGTAATTCGATAATACCGGCACGAGTGGCTTCTGTGCCTAAGCCGTCTGTTTCTCTTAGCACTTTTTTCAATTCTTTATCTTGTACAAAACGGGCAATGCCAGTCATCGCAGAAAGTAAACTACGATCAGTAAAATGGCGTGGCGGTTGTGTTTTTTTGCTCATAATCTCGCCATTTTCACAGTGTAAAAGCTGTCCTTTTTTTACAATAGGCAATAATGGTTCTGCATCATCGAAATTATCTTCTTTACCAAGCAAGGCTTTCCAACCTGCAACAGCTAAATTGCGAGCTTGAGCGGTAAATTTCCCTCCCGCAATTTCAAGATCAATTTTGCTTTTGCGATATTCTGCATCAGGACAAAATTGCATTAAATACTGGCGGGCAATAAGCTGATAAATCCGTTTTTCATTTTCCGTTAAATGTACAGTACCTTGCCTAGAGGTTGGGATTATCGCGTGGTGTGCTTCGACCTCTTTATCATTCCAGCAACGATTACGGCGATTAGGATCAACAACCTCCGGTTTTTCTTGATATTCAGGCAGGTGATGGGCTATAGCTGCCATTACTTTAAACCGATCATTAAAATGCTCTGTCGGTAAATAGCGATTATCTGAACGAGGGTAAGTAATCAGCTTGTGTGTTTCATAGAGTTTCTGACAAATATCAAGTACAGCTTGAGCAGAAAGCCCATATTTCCCTGCCGCCTCCATTTGTAATACAGAAAGCGAGTAGGGAAGTGGGGCTGTTTCCTTTTCGATTTTGTCTTGATAGTCAATAACTTTGGAAGGTTGGTTGATAATCCGTTTTACTACATTTTCCGCAAGCGGACTAGATAACACTCGCCCATCTTCGTCTTGATAATCTTCGCACGCTTTGCTCGGTTGCCATTGAGCTTTGAATTTTTCTTGTGTTTCCGGCACGACAATATGAGCGAAAACTTCAAAATAATCTTTTGGAATAAAGTTTTCGATCTCCAGATCACGGCGGACGATTAAACCCAACACAGGGGTTTGCACTCGACCAACAGATAATACGCCCTTGTAGCCAGCCCAACGCCCTTGTAGTGTATAAGCTCTTGTCATATTAATGCCGTAAAGCCAATCCGCTCTGGCACGAGCAAGAGCAGAGGTTGCAAGCGGTATAAAATCACTATTTTTTTGCAATTTTTCAATCGCACGGCTTACCGCAGTTGGATTGAGGTCGCTGACTAAACAACGTTGAATTTGGCTTTTACGTTCAGGTGGTAAATTGAGATAACCAAAAACTTCATCTACCAAAAGTTGCCCTTCACGATCCGGGTCGCCTGCATTCACTAAAATATCGGCTTTCTTGATGAGCCTTTCGACGATTTTAAATTGCTTTAGCGTTTCTTTTTTGGGAATGAGTTTCCATTGTTCAGGCACAATCGGCAAGTGTTCCATTCGCCACATTTTAAAGCGTTCGTCATAGGCGTCAGGTTCGGCTTGTTCTAATAGATGACCAATACACCACGTTACGGTATCGTGTTCTCCGCATTGAATAAAGCCGTCGCCTCTTGTATGTGGTTTTGGCAACACATCAGCAATGGCTCTGGCAAGACTGGGTTTTTCGGCTACAAATAAACGCATAATAGTAAAACTTTCAAGAAATTTAACCGCTTGTTGTGCTTACAAGCGGTTAAAAAAAGGTGTTGTTTTGCAATTAATTTAAACCTTGTTCAGATAAAATCATCTGACACTGAACAGGTGGTGTGGGTAATACTTTTGTAGTTGGCGTGCCTGTATCCGGTTTAGGCTCAAACCAAGAGTAAAGCTCTTCGCCACAGCCATCGCCTGCTGGAACAGGAGCTTGATTTTCACAACTTGCGGCATCAGCAGGGCAGGTTAAGCGAATGTGGAAATGCGAGTCGTGTCCATACCAAGGGCGGATTTTACGCAACCAGCCACGATCACTTCCTGCTGTTTGGCAAAGTTTTACTTTAATCGCAGGGTTTACGAAAATACGATCTACTCGGCTGTCTGAAGCTGCCAATTTAATTAAATGGGTATGGTGCTGATTCCATAAATTGTCATCAACTCGCTGTGTATTGCGATTAACCATAATAGTGGCTAGCCCGGCTGGATTTTTGGCGGTTTCATCATCCATAGGTCCAAACCTTAACCAAATATC
The DNA here is from genome assembly GCF_036880405.1 of Mannheimia indoligenes. NCBI lineage: Bacteria > Pseudomonadati > Pseudomonadota > Gammaproteobacteria > Pasteurellales > Pasteurellaceae > Mannheimia > Mannheimia indoligenes. The sequence continues at coordinate 49,444 of NZ_JBAJJM010000006.1, forward strand.
GGCATCCAACCCTGTTTGGTGAGATGCGTGTCCTGATGAAAAACGTCCGCCCGCAGGCATTCCCATATCGCCAATTAAAATAGTCGGGATTCCTGTTGCTTTCGTTTTTTTCCCTAAGTTGGTGAGATAATCGAGCAACTGTGGATGTCCGTAATAGCGGTTTCTTGCAGAACGGATTACTTGGTAGCCCTCGCCTTTTAAAGCTAATGGCTCTGCTCCAATAATGCAACCATTGCTGTATCCACCGATAGATTGAGCTTTACCTTGCACCGGGGTTTTGATTTTTTCCCATTGGGTTGCATTGGCTGTGGTAGCAACGATTGCTAGGCTTGATATAAAGACTGTTTTAAGTAAATTCATCGTTTTTCCGAGTTTATATAAGTGATTCAAGCGGTTAAATTTGGGGATTTTTTTGCAAAAAAGAGCAAGAAATCAACCGCTTGAGCTTAGTTTAGCGGCATTGAGCCTTAAATCTAAGTAAATGATCTAACAAGACGATTGCCATCATAGCCTCTGCAATCGGTACAGCACGAATGCCTACACAAGGATCGTGTCTGCCTTTAGTAACGACTTCAACAGGCTCATTATTTTTATTCACGCTTTTACCCGGAATAGTAATGCTTGATGTGGGCTTGAGTGCAATGTTTGCAATAATCGGCTGACCAGAGCTGATCCCGCCTAAAATACCACCTGCGTGGTTAGATAAAAAACCTTCAGGGGTCATTTCATCACGATGCTCACTACCACGTTGTTCCACCACTGCAAAACCATCGCCAATTTCGACCGCTTTCACCGCGTTAATAGACATTAAGGCGTGGGCGAGATTGGCATCTAAGCGGTCAAACACCGGCTCACCTAAGCCAACAGGTACATTTTCTGCAATTACAGTTAGTTTTGCACCAATGGAATCGCCCTCTTTTTTCAACTCACGAATTAAGGTGTCAAAGCCTTCAATCGCCACAGGATCAGGGCAGAAGAACGGATTACTATTGACAGCTTGCCAATCAATCTGTTCAATATTCTCAACTGTTTTAGGGTTAATTTTTACATTACCAATTTGTGATAAATAGCCACGTACTTCAATGCCGAATTGCTCACGCAAATATTTTTTGGCAATAGCACCTGCGGCAACACGCATTGCGGTTTCACGAGCAGATGAACGACCACCACCACGATAATCACGAATGCCGTATTTTTGTTGATAGGTATAATCTGCGTGTCCCGGTCTGAATTTTTCGGCAATATCGCCGTAATCTTGCGAGCGTTGATCGCCATTTTTAATGATTAAACCAATGCTCGTGCCGGTTGTTTTTCCTTCAAACACACCCGATAAAATTTGTACTTCGTCATCTTCTCGGCGAGGGGTGGTGTAGCGTGAAGTACCGGGTTTACGGCGGTCTAAATCAGGCTGTAAATCAGCTTCACTTAATTCCATATTTGGTGGTACACCATCTACGATACAGCCTAATGCAATACCGTGTGATTCGCCAAAAGTGGTTACTTTAAATAATTGTCCGATGCTGTTGCCTGCCATTTTTAGTCCTTTTCTTTTGTTGTTATGTTATTAGGTAGTTCAAAATCAAAGCGTTTTGAACCTACTTTAATTTCATCTTGTGTATCGTTATTTTTGATATAAACATCTAATTGGTTAAATGCAATATCAATATTATGCTCATTAAAGACCTGATGAATACGCGTATTGAGTGCATCAATAGTTGGGTTACGATCAGATAAATCATTCACATAAGCCCTTAATTCGTGATCCAATGTGCTTGCCCCAAATGTAAGGAAATAAGCTCTTGGTTGTGGATCTTTCAGCACTTTCGGATTTTCTTCGGCTACTTGTAGTAACAAGCGTTTAACTAACTCTACATCAGATCCGTAAGCAACACCAACTTGAACAATAATACGGGTTGCGGTGCTGCTTAATGCCCAGTTTACCAAACGTTCGGTTACGAAAGCTTTGTTTGGTACGATAACTTCTTTACCATCAAAATCAACTAATGTGGTGGCTCGAATACGAATTTTTGAGACTGTGCCACTATATGTGCCGATTGTAATAGTATCGCCAATACGCATTGGGCGTTCAAATAAGATGATAATACCTGAAACGAAGTTTGCAAAGATTTCTTGCATACCAAAACCCAGACCGACGGAAAGTGCGGTGAGTAACCATTGGAGCTTACTCCAAGATACTCCTAATGTACCGAAGGCAAATATTGCTCCTAACGCAATAATTAAATAGGTTAAGAGCGTGGTAATTGTATAGGGTGTACCTTGCGATAACTTGAAGTGAGAGAAAATAAGGGCTTCGAGTAAGCCGCCTAAGTTTCTGATCAACACCACCATCACCACAATAATGAGAATAGCAGTAAGCAAATTCAGCAGCGTGATAGATTCCATCACAATGCCGGCTTCTGTAGTTACACTTTGCTGCCACAAGGTTACGCCATCTAAGTAGAGAGCAACGGTAATTAAATCTGACCACACCCAGTAGAGAAGTACGAATAAACCAATCCAAAGTACGAAATCAGTTAATTTCAACATTTGGTTTTTCACTTCGCTTACAGCAATAGAATCCTCTTTTAACTCAAACGGAATTTCCACACCATCCGGGTTTTCATTATTTTGTTCCGCCTTTGCACGAGCTTTAGCTTCAGCCGCTTCTCTTTTTTCTTGTAGACGTCTGTAAGCAAGACGACGTGCGGAAATAGAAAATGCACGGTAGAGAACATTGCGGACGATAATCCAAGTAATAATTGCAAAATAGGAGGCAATTAAATGCTCAATAATCACTAATGCTGTGTAGTAATAACCCAGTACAATAAGAATAATCAGAACAACCGGAGCAATGAGCAAGACTAATTTCACAATCGTCAGAAGAATACTTTTCGATTCTTTGGTTTCTTGATGCGTTACATTTTCATAAGTAGAAATAGCTTGCCTGAAGGCTGGGGCAATCATCCAGATCATTAAAATTAAGACGAGGATTGTCATTGTTTGCCCAAGCACATCGTAAGAAACACCCGTTTCTAATTTTGTAAAAATAGAGGTATTAAGCAATAACGCAATTAACCAAACTGAGCGTCTTAAAATATTTCGGAAAATTTCATTACTTTTTTGCGGCATATTAAAATGGATATGCCCAATACCGTGAGGGCGTAACATCGCCACTAAGAAAGCAAAGTAAAGCCAATAAGTCGCCATTTTTAATCCCCAAGCCCAGACTTCTTGTGGATTTTCTAATGAAATATAAGTAACGGCGATAAACCCTGCTAAGAAAATAAATGTACTTGGTAAGCAAAGCACTACAGTCCAAAAAATAGCAAGTGGTGTATTCCATTGGCTATCAGTTGCAACAATCTTTAATCGGTTATTAATATGGTGCAGCTTTTGCTTAATGTTATCTTTTTGGCGGTTAATAAAGGTTGCAAGTAATAATAAAATAGTAACTAAAACACCTGCCGGCACAATATTATCACGCCAATTTGAGAAGTTGAGTTTTTTACCGATATCAAGAATTTGATAGTGAACGACATCAATAAATTTACTAAACCACTCTAAGTCCATCGGGCTATTACTTTTTACCCAGAAACTTTGTTGTTGCAGTTTTTGTTGTAACGTATCACTAATGGTTTGAACCTGTTGTTGGTTCAATTCAATATTAATCAATAAATTAAGCTGATTGTTTAACGACTTAATCATTTCAGACAAAGTTGTTGAACGCTCTTGCAAAATCGTGGTTAGTTGTTGTTTTTCTTGAGCTGTAAATGTGGTTTTACCATCTTGTTCCAATTTACTAATATAGGCATTGATATTAGAGAAAGAATCTTTAAACTCGGTAATATCAAAAACACGCACCCGCAAATCGGTAATTTGTTTAGAAATGCCCGAAATCATTTCATCTTGCGGTAATGATTGTTTTTGTTTATTGATAATACGAGAAAGCACCAATGTGCCTTGTAATGAACTAATTTGCTCTTCAATATTACGTTGGGTTTGTTGAAGGTTATCAAGCACACTTTTAATACGCAAATTATCTTGTGATAATTGCGTCATATCTTTCGTTTGTTTTAGTAATTCTTGTGTAACTTTTGTGTTTATATCCAATTCGCGCAAAATAATAGGGTTAGCTGTTGCATTATTTTGCTGATTTTGAACCGCTTGTGCTTGCTCTAATTTATTTTTAGACTCTTCTACAATCTGATTGTTGATTGCTGTTTGTAAATTAGCAATTTCAGCTTGTAGATTTTGCTGTTCTTGCTTTTTTTCCTCTAGTTGAGAAGAGTAAACCGCAGCTAAGCTATCACTTCCATTTAGTAATGCTTGGTTATAGGTGTTTTTTAATTCAATGAGTTCCAGCTCAGCTTCTAACTTAGCTTGAAGTTCGCTTTGAATATTGGCAGTCGAAAGCTGGGTATTAATTTCCTGCCTACGTTTTACCATCTCAGTTAATGCAGTTTGAGCTTTGTCAGGAGCAGTATTTTGAGCGACCAAATTATTATTGATTAGGCTTAAATCGTGCTGTACCGTTTCAAGTTTAGCCTGTGATGCAGTGAGTTCTTTTTGTAAATCAGTGGTTGATTTTTGCGTTAAAGTTTCTACGCTCGGTACGACAACCGCTTTCAATTTTTCAAGATTGTTTTGACTGGCAGTTAAGGCTTTTTGAGATTCTTGAATAGATTTACTCAATGCTTCATTGTCCGCTTTTTGTTTCTCAATTTGGGAGAGAAGCGACAAGGTATCCTCAAGTGTTTGAACTAAGGCTTTATTGTTTGCATCAGCTTGATCTAATTTTTTAGCATTATCAAGTTGGCTTTGAACTGCTTTTTGGAGCGGAATTTCAGCTAAGGCAGAGCTATTCGTGGCGAATATCAGCCCCAAACTGAGAAAAACGGTTTTTAACATCGGTTTAAGCATAGATTTCCTTTATTTTTTTATTCTGTATATCTTGTTGTAATTGTTTACGTGAAATTTTGATTGCCCCTTGCATTTGGTATTGTTCAATATCCAGCAAGTAATAAGCAACAGGCTGTTTAAATTTCTCTAACTTATCAGACAACCAAATTTTTAATTTATTAACCTCTTGTTCTAAATTAGGCTGTTTGAATTGTACAATTGCAATCGGACGTTGCCCGAATTCATTATCATCAATCGGCAGAACAAACACTTGTTCCACAAGATTAGATCGAAAAATGATCTGTTCGATCTCTTCAGGTTGAATATTCTCTCCACCCGAAATGAACATATTATCTAATCGCCCTTTTATTACAAGTTGTTTTTTGCTGTTCCATTCGCCCCTGTCTTTGGTGGCAAACCAGCCCTGTTCATTTACAAGCGGTCGAATTTTACTATTTTTTTTACAATGGCTTTTTTGCCAATAACCTAAAGCCAGTGGCTTACCTCTTACCCAAACTTCGCTGTTTTCCAGTTTGACTTCTCGGTATTTTAAAGGGAACCCCACATTATCCAGCTCATTTTCTACGGCACAAATGGTAGATGCCATTTCTGTCATACCATAACCGGAAAAGGTAGTAATGCCTTTCTGTTGGGCTTGAGCCACAAGTTCTGATGGAATAGCTGTGCCACCTAATAAACATTTTTGACTTACCGGATAGTCTAATTGAGCTAGATAGCGTTGTAATTGTGTTGGCACAAGCGAGGCGTGGCTGACTTGTTTAAGCAAAGTAAAAAAGGCATCTTTGCTTTCATTCACATAAAGCGTTGCTCCTTTGAGTAGCCAACGCCATACAATGCCTTGCCCTGAAACGTGGAACAATGGTAAGCTCAATAGCCAAGAATGTGTTTTTTCAAATTCCATCAATTCACTCACGCCTTCGGCACTATATAAATGAGCAGAAATTGAATGCACCACCGCTTTAGGCATACCTGTTGAACCAGACGTTAAGGTGAGAGTAGCAGGTTGTTCAAAATCAAGGTGAGGTAACGGGCTACAAGCGGTCATTTTTGCTGGAAAATTTGCAAATGTGTCATCGGTAATAAAAACATCAACGCTTGTTTTCTCTAAGATAGCTTGCTGTTGTGGTTGAGTTTGTGCCGGGTTAAGCATTAAAATTTTTGCTCCTAGAGCAAGCGTGGCACAATAAGTCAGTAATCCGCAAAAACGATTAACACCACAGTAAGCAACTAAGCATTCAGTAGTAACATTTTGAGTTTTTAAAATAGAACAAACTTGTTGAAGCAAATATTGAAATTCCGCCCAACTCAGTTGAGCCGGAAGGTGGGGGAAATAATCGTTTTTTCCCTTTTCCCTAACAACGGCAATATCTTGGGCTGTGTTTTCAGCCCAAAATTGAGTAGGAAATAGAGAAGAGTGAAGCACCATTGCTTATATGAAAGGCTTTATACAAAAAGGGCTTGAATACGCTCAATCAGTTTGGTCGGCACTTGCATAGATTCCATTACGCCTTTTAAAATAAGCCCTTTGCGAGCCGTATTATTATTGGTAATCACCCAAAAAGGCGAATCAGGAATTTGTTTGGCTTTCACACCACTGCCTGTTGCTAAAATTTCTTCTTCACTTTGAGAGAAATAGATGCGTTCATTACCACGCACATTTTCGGTTGCTTTGGCAAAAGCGGTAGGATTAGAGCGATATAATGCGGCTAATAACATAATAAAACGCACAACATTTTTATTTTCGTTCACAAAATGTTCTGATTTTAAAATATCTTCCAATTTAGCGACGGTTTTCTCTGCATTTGAATCATCTTTTTTGCTTGTTGCACGAGAAGGTGTTTTAACCAGTTCTTTTAACTCGTTGATCATATGCTCTTGAACTAACACAAAAGGCTGAGGCGATTGCGGTAATCTTAGTAAACGACGCAAGATATCTGATGCCGTTTCACCAATAGATTGTGTACGACTGGCAATATATTGATATAATTCATCATCAATTTCGATTCTTTTCATCGGGATCCTCATTCTTTTTAAACATAAAATAGCATTAATTATGTATGCTATTATACGCATTTCTTTGCGTTTTTATAGAGGATCTTGCTTGAAAATTTATGCTAAAAAAGACAGTTATATGACACAAAAATCAGGTTTAAATTTTCTTTATCAACCGCCTACAAATAAACCAAACGCCCAAACGATGGTGTTTTTACACGGGTTATTTGGTGATATGAATAACTTAGGTGTTATTGCCAAATCGTTTGCAGAAGATTACGCTGTGCTAAGAGTGGACCTCAGAAATCACGGAGGATCTTTTCATTCCTCTGAAATGGATTATGCTTTGATTGCTCAAGATTTAAAAGCGTTATTAATTGCACAAAATATCCAAAATGCAATTATTGTAGGGCATTCAATGGGGGGTAAGAGTGCGATGGCATTAGCTAATCTTGCTCCGGAATTGGTTGATAAATTAATTGTGATTGATATTGCCCCTGTAACCTATACGCAAAACCGCCATAAACAGATTATTGAAGGCTTATTTGCGGTAAAAGCGGCAAAGCCTCAAACTCGGCAACTAGCAAAACTGATAATGGCAGAGCATATTCCAGATGAAGGTGTTCAGCAATTTATGCTGAAATCCTTTGATGCTCAAAGCGAACAATCCTTCCGATTTAATTTAACGGCACTACATCAAAATTACCAAAATTTAATGGATTGGAATGGCGTGTTTGTGGATAAACCAACGCTTTTTATTAAAGGAGCGTTGTCGGATTATATTCAGGCAGAGCATACGGAAACCATATTGAAACAATTTCCGCAAGCGAAATCCTTTATTGTGGCAAATGCCGATCACTGGGTTCACGCTGAAAAACCGGAAGCCGTTGTACGAGCAATTAATAAATTTTTAGGGAAATAAAAAATGCAAAGAGATACTTTATTTTCAGCACCTATTGAAAAATTGGGTGATTTTACCTTTGATGAATCGGTTGCGGAAGTTTTCCCCGATATGATCCAACGTTCTGTGCCGGGTTATTCCAATATTATTACTGCAATTGGTATGTTAGCGGAACGCTTTGTAACAGATAATTCAACAGTTTATGATTTAGGCTGCTCAAGAGGGGCAGGAATTTTATCTATTCGCCGAAATATAAAAGCACAAGATGTAAAAATTATAGGGGTGGATAACTCACAACCGATGGTTGAACGTTGCAAAACGCATTTAAATGCTTACCAGTCTGATATTCCTGTTGAGATTTTACTTGATGATATTCGCCAAGTTGAAATCAAGAATGCCTCAATGGTAGTGTTAAACTTCACGCTACAATTTCTACCGAGAGAAGATCGTCTCACGTTATTACAAAAAATCTATCAAGGATTAAATCCGAAGGGGATTCTGGTGTTATCCGAAAAATTTACTTTTGAAAGTGATGTGATGAATGAGTTATTGATCGATCTTCACCATACTTTCAAACGAGCAAACGGCTACAGTGAATTAGAAGTAAGCCAAAAGCGTAATGCGTTGGAAAATGTGATGCGAACAGACAGTATTGACACCCATAAAAAACGTTTAAAAGAAGCTGGCTTTGAACAAATAGAACTGTGGTTTCAATGTTTTAATTTCGGCTCAATGATTGCAATTAAATCTTAACAAGCGGTAACAAAAAGCATCCTTTTTAAGGATTGTGAATAATTTTTAATTATTTTTTGCAAATTTTTGATAAATAACAACCGCTTGTACTTCATTTTTTTCTTTATAACAAAAGTTAGGTAGAATCGGTTATAATGTACCCTTACTTAATTTGAGGAAAAGAGAATGGCAACAATAAAAGATGTCGCTAAGCAGGCTGGGGTCTCAACCACAACGGTTTCACACGTTATTAATAAAACCCGTTTTGTGGCAGAAGACACCACTAAAGCTGTTTGGGAGGCAATTAAAACATTAAATTATTCTCCTAGTGCGGTGGCTCGTAGCTTAAAAATTAATACCACTAAATCTATTGGTATGATCATCACAACCAGTGAATCGCCATTTTTTGCAGAAATTGTGTTGGCAGTAGAGGAATTTTGCTACAGTAAAGGCTATTCGCTATTTTTATGTAACACCCAGAATAAACCGGAAAAAATCGAAAACCACTTAGATATGCTAATTAAAAAACGAGTGGACGGAATTTTAGTAATGTGTTCTGAATATACCGATAATTCCTTCGATATTTTTGAAACGACTAATATACCAAAGGTTATTATGGATTGGGGAATGAGTGATTCTCGAGCTGATATGATTTTAGATCACGGTTTTGATGGCGGTTATTTAGCTACCCAATATTTAATTGAAAGTGGACATAAAGAGATTGCGGTGATTACAGGTAATCTGGATAAAGAAATTGCACGAACTCGCTTCGAGGGGGTAAAAAAAGCATTATCCGATGCGGGTTTACCTCTGCGAGTTGAATGGATTCAAGAAGGCGACTTCGAGCCGGAAGGCGGCTATGAGTGTATGAATAATCTCCTTAAAAATAAAGAATTACCGACAGCGGTATTTTGCTTTAACGATGTGATGGCATTGGGGGCAATTTCAGCTATTACCGAAAAAGGGTTAAATGTACCGCAAGATATTTCTGTGATCGGGTATGATAATGTGCATAGCTCTCGCTTTTATGCACCACCGCTAACTACAGTACATCAATCAAAATCACGTTTAGGAGCAGCTGCTTTAGAACTATTACTAGAGCGTATAGAGAATAATGAAAAAGCAAAAGAACCTAAAGTTTTAGAGTTCTTCCCTGAATTAGTAAAACGCAAATCAGTAAGAAATTTAACAATTAAGGAGTAATATGGAAACGTTAATTGAGTTTTTTAGTAGCTATGGATACTGGGCGGTATTTCTGGTTTTACTTGCGTGTGGTTTTGGTTTACCGATCCCGGAAGATATAACTTTAGTTTCAGGAGGGGTAATTTCAGGGTTAGGTTATACCAATGTGCATTGGATGCTTGTTGTCAGTATGCTAGGCGTACTTATTGGCGATAGTACGATGTATTGGTTAGGCAGAATCTATGGCGAAAAAATTCTACAATTTCCGTTTATTCGAAAGATTGCTACGCCCGAGCGGTTTGCTATGGTGCAAGAACGTTTTGAAACACAGGGTCTGAAATTACTGTTTATGGCTCGCTTTTTACCGGGTTTACGAGCAGTCGTTTATCTAGTATCAGGAATTACGAGAAAAGTCAGCTTTGGAAAGTTCTTACTCGTTGATTTCTTTGCCGCAATTATTTCTGTTCCAATTTGGGTCTATTTAGGTGATTATGGTGCATCTAACTTAGATTGGTTAAAAGAGCAAGTTAGTAATGGGCAACACGCTATTTTTGCCATTCTTGGTATTGTTATTTTGTTCTTCGGCTGGCAATGGTATAGAAAGAAAAAGGCAAAATCAGCAAAATAAACACAGACTAAAACGGCAAAAGGCTATCAAATTTGATAGCCTTTTGTTTTGGAATTAATGGTGCGACTAGCTGGACTCGAACCAGTGACCCCCACCATGTCAAGGTGGTGCTCTAACCAACTGAGCTATAGTCGCATTGATGGGATGCATTCTATTGGAAAAAATAGTGCTATGCAATATGCTTTTTCTTGAATGCTTTTATTTTAAACGCTTTTGCGTGAAAATTTGTTTATCTTCCCAGCGGAGCATTGTTAAATGGCTTCCCCACGCACAGCCTGTATCTAAAGCGTGAATGTTTGGATAAAAGCATTTCCCCATTAAACTTGCCCAATGTCCAAAAATAATTTCTTGCTTTTTATAGAGTGGGTTATCTAATTCAAACCAAGCTACAAGTTCTTTAGGAGCTTCTTCAACTGGTAATTTACATTCAAAATCTAACCGCTTGTCAGTGTAGCAAAAACGCATACGAGTAAATACATTGATGATATAACGCCAGCGTTCAATGCCTTGTAATTCATCAGACCAACGTTGAGGATTATTTTCATACATTTGGGCGATATAATTGGCGTATTGTGAACTTTGCAGCAAAGTTTCGGCTTCTTTAGCACAATTTAATGTGGTTGCTAAATCCCATTCCGGGCTAATACCAGCGTGAACGAGCAGAAATTTATGGGTTGGATGATAGATTGCAAGCGGTTGATTTCTCAGCCAATTTTGCAATTCAAGGCGATCTTCTGCTTGAAAAATAGGATCGACTTTATCGTTCGGCTTTACTCGTTTTATACCGAGTAACGTAGCAAGTAAATGTAAATCGTGATTGCCTAAAACAGTTTTAGCATTGTTGGCAGGATCTTTTACAAAACGAAGGCAAACGAGAGAATCTTCGCCACGGGCAACTAAATCGCCCGTTAAAAAAAGTTCGTCTTGCTTAGGGTCATAATTCACTTTTTCTAATAAAAGTTGGAATTCGTTAAAGCAGCCGTGTAAGTCGCCAACGATATAGGTTGCCATTAGTGATTTCCCCAAAATAGGGTAAGGGCTAATTGCTATTAGCCCTTACAAGTTTAGATGATATTCCCTACAATCGAACGTGTTTCTAAGCGAACTTCGGTGAGTTTCACTTTAACCTCTTGCCCGATTTGATAGGCTTTTTCGCCTTTGATGTAAATTGCCAGTTCTTCTTGGCGGTATTCCATTTCATCTTTATTGTCGTGTAACGTTGAGAATGGAACAAAAATTTGAGCCCCATTTTGAATGACTTTGGCACGTAAGCCACCACGAGAAACATCTGCAATTTCACACTCAAATTCGACCGCTTGTTCTACCATTGGGAACAAGTAGCGGGCGTAGAGCCAATCGGCAATATCACGTTCCACCAAGCGATTTTGGCGACGGGCTTCTTGCAAACGAGTGAGTACGCTTTCTTCCACAGCTGAGGCTTGTCTGCCTAATAACACTTGTTTGATTAAGCGATGGTTTACCATATCGCCATATTTACGGATTGGTGATGTCCAAGTGGCATAGTGGCTGATACCTAAGCCAAAATGTGGAGCAACCTCAGATTTAAATTCTGCAAAAGTGAGATAGCGGCGTAAGCGAAGTTCTAAGAATTTTTCCGGGAAATCTTGAATATCACGCTGCATTTCACAATAGCCTTCTAGTGTTGCTAAACATTCTGCTGAGTAGCGTTCCGCTAGTTCATCACGATTTTCATCTGTCGCTAAGGTTTGAAGCAAAAATGATTTTACCAATTCATAGTTTTTCGGATCAAAACCTGAGTGAGTGTTAAATACACCTGTTTGTGCGTTCTGGCTTAAGAATTTGGCACAACTGATATTGGCGATAATCATTGATTCTTCAATCATCTGATTTGCAATGCGACGATATTCAATGTGAATGTCTTTCACCGAGCCATCTTCATTTAATTCAAAGGTATAATCGCCTTGCTCTTTGAATAAAAGGGCATTTTTGGCACGCCATTGAATACGGGCTTGCGTAAATTGATGTAATAAGTCGATTTGTTGTTTGGTTTCTTCTGACTCTGGTTGCCACGCATTTGTTGCACCTTCAAGGTAGTCAGATACATTGTCATAAGCCAGCCTGTCTTTTGACTCAATCCAAGCAGAGGTAAAGGTTGCATCTTTAGTGAAGTTGCCTTCCAAATCCGTTTCAATAAAAGAAACTAATGCCGGGCGTTTTTCATTTGGCACAAGCGAACAGAGATCATCAGATAACTCACGCGGTAACATTGGAATATTAAAGCCCGGTAAATAGTTTGTGAAACAGCGTTGGCGAGCCGCTTTCTCGATGTTAGAATTTTCAGGGATATAAGCAGTTGGATCAGCAATCGCTACGACTAAACGCCAGCCAGTTTGAACATCATTTTCTTTGATTGGCTCAATGTATAATGCATCGTCCATATCTTGTGTGCTTGGGCTATCGATCGTGGTGAAGTAAAGATGAGTTAAATCTTCACGGGCTAATTCATCGTGCAATTCGTAGCTTTTTTCATTGGCAACAGGTTCACGAGGCTGCTCGTGGCGTGCGAGTGTTACCCACCAAGGGGCAAAATTATCGCCCTCTTTACAAATAAATTGAGTTACTTGGGCAAAGAAAAAACGGTCATCACGCAAAGGGTGTGTTTTAAGTTGTGCAACAACCCAATCGCCATTTTCTAATTTTTCGGTTACTTTTTTGTGTGTATTCGCAGGGATATTTTGCTTGATGCTTGGGTGATCGACTGCTAATTGCAATTTTCCTTCTTTATTTAAACGCACTTGAGCAATAAATCTGTCAAGCATAGGTTCAAGCAGGGAGTCAATTTCTACTTGTTCTTTATCGCCATCACGTTTTACCACCGCTTTGACTAAATCGCCGTGCATTATTTTTTTCATTTCCATCGGTGGAATGAAATAGCTTTTTTTATCGCATTCTAAAAAACCAAATGCTTTATCAGAGGCTTTAACTGTGCCTTCTACATATTCTTTGCTTGCTTCAATTTGTTGTTTGAGTTGAGCTAAAAGAGGATTGTCTTGAAACATATTTTGAATTCTTTTATAAATAAACAAGCCCTCTTTCAAGAAAATTCCGGAAAGAGGGACAAGCGGTTACATTTTTTTAATTTTTTGCAAATTATTCTTCTTCGCCTAATTCGCCCATTGCCATTACACTGAAGCCTGCATCAACGTGTAATACTTCGCCTGTTACACCTGATGATAAATCTGAGCATAAGAACGCAGCTGAATTACCCACATCATCGATAGTAACGGTACGGCGTAAAGCGGCAGTTTTCTCAAATGCAGCAAGCATTTTCTTGAAGTTTTTGATACCTGATGCCGCTAATGTGCGGATCGGACCTGCTGAAATTGCATTTACACGAATGCCATCTTTACCTAAATCCGCTGCCATTACACGAGTTGCCGCTTCTAATGATGCTTTTGCCAAACACATTACGTTGTAGTTCGGAATTGCACGCTCTGCACCTAAGTAGGTTAAAGTTAATAATGCAGCGTTTTCATTTAAGAATGGGCGTGCAGCTTGAGCCATTGCCACAAAGCTGTATGCACTGATGTCGTGAGCAATGCGGTAGCCTTCACGGGTGGCAGCGTTTACATAATCACCGTCTAATTGGTCGCCCGGGGCGAATGCGATTGCGTGAACGAAACCGTCAAATTTTTCCCAATGTTTGCTTAATTCAGTGAAGCATTCTGTGATGCTTTCATCGGTTGCTACATCTAATGGAAGTACGATGTCTGAACCAAATTCTTTGGCAAACTCTTCAACACGTGGTTTTAATTTATCGTTTAAGTAGGTGAAAGCTAATTCCGCACCTTGTTGCTTCATTGCATTTGCAATACCGTAAGCGATTGAACGGTTACTTGCTAAACCTGTTACTAAAATGCGTTTGCCAGTTAAGATACCCATAAAAATTCCTCTATTTGTATTAATCGGGGTCAAAATTGTGTCGATTATAGCGGATATAGTGAATGTGGGCAAATGGAGTTAATGGCTCATCGGATCAGAAATCCCTTCTTGACTGATTATCTAAGAAGGGATTTTGAGAGAAATTATGCAGTAGTTTGAGCAATAATATTTTGCTGTGGTTTAATTGCACCGGCTAGTTCGGCTAACTCTTCCATACGATTAATATGAATATATTTGCCTTGTACGGAAATCATACCGCTTTTCTGGAAACGTCCAAGTAAACGGCTAATAGTTTCAATGGTAAGCCCTAAATAGTTGCCGATATCGCCACGTGTCATCGTTAGGCGGAACTCTTTTGCTGAAAAACCACGAGCGGAATAACGTTGGGAAAGGTTATATAAGAAAGCGGCTAATTTTTCTTCTGCATTCATTTTAGAGAGTAACAAAATCATTTCTTGATCGCTTTTAATTTCATTACTCATTAAACGCATAATTTGGTGGCGGATTTTAGGCATTTTGCCTGCAAGATCATCTAAGATATCAAAAGGGATTTCACAAATCATCGAGGTTTCTAATGCTTGTGCATAACCTTCGTGTTGCATATTAGTAATAGCATCAAAACCGATTAAATCGCCGGGTAGATGAAAACCTGTAATCTGCTCTTCACCGCTTTCGCTCAATGTATAGGCTTTTAATGTACCGGAACGAATGGCATAAAGTGAACGAAGCTCATCGCCGGATTTAAAAATCACTTGTGATTTTTGAACCGGTTTTTTCCGCTCAATAATATTATCGAGTTGTGTTAGCTCATTTTCATTGAGTGTAAAAGGCAAGCAGAGCTGGCTAATGCTACAATTCTGACAATGAATTGTGCAAGCGTGGCGACCACTAATTTTCGATTCTGATACAATTTTCATTCTATTCAACCCTAGAAGCTTAGAAAAACATTTCTAAATTTGATTTAGAACAAAGTTTACCATTAAATTTTAATGAAGCAAAGTAGAGGCGAAAAAATTAATACTTCAAAAGGAGTAGGAATGAGTAGAAAAAATAGCGACAAATTTCTATTTTTGCGATCTACTTCAAGTTTTTATGTTTCAGAGTGTGTTAGTATGCCCTAAACCATTAAGATAAGTCTAAATAAGGAGATTATTATGTATAAACATATTTTAGTGGCAGTTGATCTTTCAGAAGAAAGTTTGGTGCTAGTGCGTAAAGGTGCAGGATTAGCGGCAAAATGTGGAGCTAAACTTTCACTTATTCACGTTGATGTCAATTTCTCTGACTTATATACAGGATTAATTGATATTAATATGTCTTCGGTGCAAGATAGTGCGGCTGCAGAAACCAATACAGCTTTGGCAGAATTAGCAGCGAAGGTAGATTATCCGGTTTCTGATTGTTTAAATGGTACAGGTGATTTCAGTCAGGTACTGGAAGAAGCAGTGGATAAACATAATGTTGATTTATTGATTACAGGGCATCATCAAGACTTTTGGAGTAAATTTATGTCTTCAACTCGTCAAGTAATGAATAATATTACAATTGATATGCTTGTTGTGCCACTATCAGAAGAGTAGTTGCAAATTTTTAAAGAAAATGAACCGCTTGAGGCGAAAACTGCTCTACAAGCGGTTATTTTTTAGCAAAAATTTGCAAAATATTTTTACTATCTAACAAATAAGCCGAACTAAACTAACAAAATGGCATAAAAAATGTGTAAAATAGAAGGTAGATCAAAGTTTAACTTCTATTTTCAAAAGAGTATTTTTAATGAAAACAACTTCAGAAATCAGACAATCGTTTTTAGAGTTTTTCCAAACAAAAGGGCATACCATTGTTCCAAGCAGTTCACTTGTGCCTGAAAATGACCCGACATTACTATTTACAAATGCGGGTATGAACCAATTCAAAGATGTTTTTCTCGGTTTAGAAAAACGCCCTTACACTCGTGCAACCACCGCTCAACGTTGTGTGCGTGCCGGTGGTAAACATAATGACCTAGAAAATGTAGGTTACACCGCTCGCCACCATACTTTCTTTGAAATGATGGGAAATTTCAGCTTTGGCGATTATTTCAAACAAGATGCGATTAAATTTGGTTGGGAATATTTAACATCTCCACAATGGCTAGGTTTACCAAAAGAAAAATTATACGTTACCGTTTATGAAACCGATGATGAAGCCTATGAGATTTGGAATAAAGAAGTAGGTGTTCCAACAGATCATATTATTCGTATTGGTGATAATAAAGGTGCTCCTTATGCGTCAGACAACTTCTGGGCGATGGGTGATACCGGTCCGTGCGGTCCTTGTACGGAAATTTTCTACGATCACGGACCAGATCATTGGGGCGGCTTACCAGGTTCACCTGAAGAAGACGGCGACCGTTATATTGAGGTTTGGAATATCGTATTTATGCAATTCAACCGCTTAGCAGACGGTACAATGGAAAAACTACCAAAACCGTCTGTGGATACCGGTATGGGCTTAGAACGTATGACGGCTGTGATGCAACACGTCAATTCTAACTACGAAACCGATATTTTCCAAACGCTTATTAAAGAAACCGCAAATCTGTTAGATGTACAAGATTTAGATAATAAATCACTGCGTGTTATTGCTGATCATATCCGTGCTTGTTCATACTTAGTTGCTGATGGTGTTGTACCATCTAATGAAGGTCGCGGTTATGTGTTGCGTCGCATTATTCGTCGTGCAGTTCGACACGGGAACTTACTCGGTGCGAAATCAGCATTTTTCTATCAATTAGTGCCGACATTGGCAAAAGTGATGGGAGCAGCCGGCGAAGTTGTTGCACAAAAGCAAGCCCATATTCAAAAAACATTAAAAGCAGAAGAAGAGCAGTTTGCTCGCACATTGGAGCGTGGCTTAAATTTATTAGAAGAAGCCTTAGCGAAAGTGGAAAACAACACACTTTCCGGCGATGTGGCATTTAAACTTTACGATACCTACGGTTTCCCTCTTGACTTAACCGCTGATGTTTGTCGTGAGAGAAACATCGTGATTGATGAGAAAGGCTTTGAGGCAGAAATGACCGCACAGCGTGAGCGAGCGAAAGCCAGCAGTAATTTCGGTGTAGATTACAATAATGTGATTAAAGTAGAAGGGCAAACCAAGTTTTTAGGTTATGAGCAAACTGCTTATAACGCAAAAGTAGTGGGTTTATTCTGCAATGGTGTTGCGGTTGAAAAAATCGAATCAGGTGATAATGCGGTTGTGATTTTAGACCAAACGCCATTTTATGCTGAATCAGGTGGTCAAGTAGGCGACACAGGTGAAATTAGCTCGCCATTAGGTTTATTCCAAGTGAATGATACCCAAAAATACGGTCAAGTTTGGGGGCATATTGGGCAACTTAACGGCGGAGTATTAGCAGTTGGTGATGTGGTTTCTGCATTGGTAAATGTAGAGCGTCGTCAGGAAATCACATCAAACCACAGTGCAACACATTTACTGCACGCAGCACTTCGTCAAGTATTAGGCGACCACGTTGCACAAAAAGGCTCTTTAGTGTCTGAAGATAGCTTGCGTTTTGACTTCTCTCAACCAGAAGCAATTGCAAAAGCTGATTTAGAAGAAATTGAGCGTATTGTTAATGCGAAGATCCGTGAAAATATCCAAGTTCAAATTGAAACGATGGGTATTGAACAAGCAAAAGAAAAAGGGGCAATGGCACTATTTGGCGAGAAATACGGTGATGTAGTTCGCGTGGTTGAAATGGGACCATTCTCAATTGAGTTGTGTGGTGGTATTCACGTCAGACAAACTGGTGATATCGGCTTATTTAAATTTGTATCTGAAGGGGCAGTCGCAGCCGGTATTCGTCGTGTAGAAGCAGTAACAGGTGAAAAAGCGATTGCATTATTACATAGCCAACAACAAGTGCTAAATCAAATTGCGGAACTTCTGAAAGCAGATCAAGCTTCAATTGTGGAGAAAATTCAGCAATTACAAGATAAAGCGAAAAAAGCAGAGAAAGAGCTACAAAGCCTGAAAGAAAAGCAAGCTGCACAAGCGGGTGGAGAGTTAGCAAAATCGGCAAAACAGATTAATGGTGTGAATGTCATCATTGAAAAACTGGATGATGTGGATAGTAAAGCACTCCGCACAATGGTGGATGATCTGAAAAATCAACTTGGTTCCGGAATAATTGCCTTTGCTACTGAAACTGAAGGTAAGGTAAGCCTTATTGTAGGTGTAACTAAAGATTTAACAGCAAAAGTAAATGCAGGTGAATTAGTTGGTGTAATGGCAGCCGCAGTTGGTGGAAAAGGTGGCGGTCGTCCGGATATGGCAATGGCTGGTGGTTCTGAACCACAAAATATTCCACAAGCATTGAGTCTTGCTCAAGAATGGATTGTTCAAAGAATTTAATAAAATAATAACAAGGCGGGATAAACTCGCCTTCAAAAATTTACTCTATAAAAAAGAGTTTTTAACCCAGTAGGAGACAATTATGCTTATTCTAACTCGTAAGATTGGGGAGGTTTTACTCGTAGGAGACAATGTTGAGATCACGGTACTCAACATTCGAGGAAACCAAGTGAAATTAGGTGTGAATGCACCAAAAGAAATCTCAGTTCACCGTCAAGAGATCTATGAAAGGATTAAAGCCTCAGCAGAAGAGGATAAATTCTGATTATTTATTAACCTCACAAGGAACATACTATGGGAAAACTCACTTGTTTTAAAGCGTATGATATTCGCGGTCAATTAGGCACTGAATTGAATACGGATATTGCATATCGTATCGGACGTGCTTTTGGGCAATATCTAAAGCCAAAATCAATCGTAGTAGGTGGAGATGTTCGTTTAACCAGTAACGAACTAAAAAGTGCAGTTACAAACGGATTATTGGATTCAGGCGTTGATGTTATCGACTTAGGTTTAACCGGTACAGAAGAGGTTTATTTTGCTACCTCTTTCTTGAAAACCGATGGTGGTATTCAAGTAACGGCAAGTCATAATCCGATGGATTATAACGGTATGAAATTAGTGCGTGAAGGTTCTCGCCCGATTAGTGCCGATACAGGCTTAGCCGATATTCAACGTTTAGCAGAGGAGAATAATTTCCCAGCCGTTGAAAAACGTGGTAAATACACACAAAAATCAGTACAAGGTGAGTATGTTGAGCATTTACTTTCTTACATTGATTTAAGCAAGCTGACACCGAAAAAATTAGTCATTAATTCAGGTAATGGAGCTGCAGGGCAAATCATCGATGCGATTGAAGCACAATTTAAAGCTCAACAAGTGCCGGTTGAATTTATTAAAGTTCATAATAATCCGGATGGCAATTTCCCAAATGGTATTCCTAACCCAATTCTGCACGAAAACCGTGAAGATTCTATTAAAGCCGTTTTAGACAACAACGCCGATATTGGTATTGCCTTTGACGGTGATTTTGACCGCTGTTTCTTCTTTGATGAAAAGGGCGGCTTTATTGAAGGTTATTATGTGGTAGGTTTACTATCGCAAGCCTTCTTAGCTAAAAATAAAGGGGCGAAGATTATCTACGATCCTCGCTTGATTTGGAATACAGAAGAACTTGTTCGTGAAGCAGGCGGTGAGCCGGTAATGTCTAAATCAGGGCATTCATTCATTAAAGAGAAAATGCGTGAAGTAGATGCGATTTATGGTGGTGAAATGTCAGCACATCACTACTTCCGTGATTTCTTCTATTGTGATAGTGGTATGATCCCTTGGCTACTAACGCTAGAGTTATTATGTACTACCGGCAAATCACTCAGTGAGTTAGTTGGCGAGCGTTTAGATAAATTCCCATCGCCGGGCGAAATTAACAGTAAATTAACTAATGCACAAGCCTCAATTGCTCGCGTAAAAGAAGCCTACAAAGACGGAAAGCTAGAAACTTTAGACGGCATTAGCGTTGAATTTGACAACTGGCGTTTTAACTTACGCAGTTCTAATACTGAACCAGTAGTTCGCTTAAATTTAGAGACGCGTGGTGATAAAGTCTTAATGCAACAAAAAACCGATGAAATTTTAGCCTTATTACGCCAATAATGCTTAAAGTTTTGTAAAAAAATGAAAAAATATGACCGCTTGCGATATACTACAAACGGTCTATTTTCAATAAAACTTCACATATCATAAGGATTTCAAATGAAAGTGATTATCCCCGTTGCAGGTCTTGGTACTCGTATGTTACCTGCAACAAAAGCTATCCCAAAAGAGATGCTTGTTCTTGCAGATAAGCCTTTAATTCAATACATTGTTAATGAATGTGTAGCAGCAGGTTTCAAAGAAATTGTGCTGGTAACACATTCTTCAAAAAATGCTATCGAAAACCACTTTGATACTTCTTTTGAGCTTGAAACGATGCTTGAAAAGCGCGTTAAACGTCAATTATTAGATGAAGTTCGTTCTATTATTCCAAAAGATGTGCGTTTGATTCACGTCCGTCAAGGTCAAGCAAAAGGCTTAGGACACGCGGTTTTATGTGGCAGAGCAGTAGTGGGTAATGAGCCATTTGCGGTAGTATTACCTGACGTATTATTAGGTGAATTCACAGCAGACCAAAATACAGAAAACCTAGCCGCGATGGTTAAACGCTTTAAGGAAACCGGTTATAGCCAAATTATGGTTGCACCTGTACCGATGGAAAATGTGAGCAGCTACGGTGTGGCTGATTGTAATGGGGTTGATATCCCGTTAGGTGGTTCAGCTGCGATTGCAAAAATGGTAGAAAAGCCGAGCGTAGAAGAAGCTCCTTCTAATCTTGCCGTTGTTGGGCGTTATGTATTCTCAGCAAATATTTGGGAATTACTGGAGAAAACCCCAGTAGGTGTGGGTGATGAAATTCAGCTTACTGATGCGATTGATATGCTTATTCACCAAGAAACGGTTGAAGCTTTCAATATGACAGGTCGCTCGTTTGACTGTGGTGATAAAGTCGGTTATATGAAGGCTTTCGTTGAATACAGCTTAAACCACGATAAATGCGGAAAAGAATTTAAGGCATTTATTAAAGACTTAGCGAAATCACTGTAACTAACTAAACGTTGTAATGAAAATGGGCACATATTTAATGTGCCCGTTTACTTAAATAATAATTCCTGTTCTAAATCTTCAATCGCTTGGATACATTTCTTTTTGCGGTATTCTGTTTCTATAATTTGATTTTGCAGCTCTTGCTTTAATATCTCATTTTCCTGATTATAATTTTTCTCCATTAACCAACTCATCTTTTCATTTAATGCCCTTAATGCCTTACGATATTCTTGCAAACGTTTATTCGGTGAAAGAGCGTGAATATTCGACGGAAATTGAAAGGAAGAATGAAACTGTGCTACTTTTTTTTGCTGATGAGTGTTTTTAATTGCACTATTAAGAGCATCAAATTGCTTAATCAGTTTTTCGGCGTAAAATTCACTATATGAAACATCTTCCTGAGCGAGTAGTTGCTCTGCTGTTTTTTCAATCTCGGCAACAAAGAATTTTACTAAACCAGATTGTTTGGAAAAATAAGTTGAATTAAGTGTAATTTTTTGCTCAGAAAGAGGATGCAGTGTAGCTAAATTTTGTTTTATCTGGGTAAGAAAAAAGTGTTTATGCATATTTATTAGCTTGTAATAGAAATTTAGGCAATGAATTCATTTTATATAAATTTATGCTAGAAGCAAAATGTTCATCTGCAAGCGATTTATATTTCTCAAATACAGAATGTTTTTGAGTAAAAATCAATCTAAGTTTAAATAAAATTTCAAAAATGTGATCTACATCACAAAATAAATGAACTTTTTCAAAATGTTGCAACACTTGATTTTGACTGGATAAAAATCTTTATTTTTCAAGTGGTTATGTGATGCAACCAAAATCAATTCAAATGAGCAAATTTCTCCAAATGAAACTAAGTGAATTTAACTTATTGATTTATAAGGAAATGCTCTTTATAAGAATAGCATTTGGACTATTGACATTAAGTTTTGTTTTTGCAATTATGCACCTGCAAGCAGTGTGAGGCAATAGCTGATACACTGTGATTGGATTGTTGCTCTTACACCTTAACGAGGGTAACAGCTATTATATAACATAAAAAATCTAAGGTGAAAATTATGAAAAAAACATTAGTTGCATTAGCATTAACAGCGTTCGCAGCGTCAGCATCAGCAACAGTAGTTTATGATGCAGATGGTACAAAAGTAGATTTCTGGGGTTCTTTACGTTTAATCGTAGATAACCAAACATCAAAAACAGATGGTAAAAAAGATGCCGGTGAAGATAACGGCGATACCAAATTACGCAATGCAGGTACTCGCTTTGGTGTGAAAGTAAACCACGCATTAAATGACAACGGTTTCTACGCATTAGGTGCATTACAAGTTCGTCTAAAAGGCAACCAAGATGCTGGCTTTGGTGATTTATATGCTCACCAAGCGTATGTTGGTTTAGGTCAAAAAGAGTATGGTCAGCTTACTTTCGGTAAACAAGCAGTAATTGCTGATGATGTAGGTTTAGCAAATGACTACGCATACGGTTTATTAAATGACTATGTGCCAACTTCTAGCACAAGTGCCATTCGTTATGACTATAACGGTATTGAAGGTTTAACATTAAGTGCTAACTATAACTTTAGCCAAAATCAAAAAAATGACGGTAAGGTTTTAGATAAAGCAATCAAAAACGGTTACGGTTTCGGTGCAATTTATGAAGTAAACAACTGGATCTTCCAAGGTGCTTACGGTCGCACACACTATAAAACAGACTCAGAAGATAAAATTCGTGCAAACGCATTTGATGCAGCAGTTGGCTATAACATCAATGATGCTGTGTTAGTAGGTGTTGATGGTGGTTACCAAATTGAAAAAACCGGTTCAGACAAAGATAAATCTTTCTATGTTGGTCCAATGGTTAAAGTTCAAGTAACTGATAAATCATCTATCTATGGTAACTATAAATATGCTCAAACTAAATACGAAGGCGGTTCTAAAGATAAAGAACACGGTTTCTTAGTTGGTACTGACTACAAATTCCATAAAAACGTAGTTGCTTTCGTTGAAGGTGCATATGTGAAAGGTAGATCATACGATTCACAAGGTAATCACAGCTCAGCTAAAACAACAGAACAAGCAATCGGTGTTGGTTTACGCGTAAACTGGTAATTACTGATTTGCTAATCTAGTTTAACCCCTAACAAATTTTTGTTAGGGGTTTTATTTTGCAAATTTTTTAGAAAATACGACCGCTTGCCGGGTAAAATAATTTCCCTATCACTCTACCATTTCCCTATTTTTCGGATAGAATATAATCATTATTTTTAATACAAGAGGTGAAAAATGACAGAGGTTTATAACTTCAGTGCAGGTCCGGCAATGATGCCGAAAAAAGTGTTAGAAAAAGCACAAAACGAATTATTAAATTGGTTAGATCAAGGCACTTCGGTAATGGAAGTAAGCCATCGTGGTAAATTGTTTATGGAGTTAGCGACTCAATCTGAGGCTGATTTGCGTAAACTTTATAATATACCGGAAAATTACCGCATTCTCTTTTTACAAGGCGGAGCAAGAGGTCAGTTTGCGGCTATTCCAATGAATTTGATTGGCAAAAAAGGCAAAGCTCTTTATTTAAATTCAGGGCATTGGTCTGCAACTGCGGCAAAAGAAGCTCGTAACTTCACGGAAATTGATGAAATTAATATTTTAGAGACCGATCCGCAATTAAAAGTAAACCGCTTAGATTTTAGCGATATTGCTGATCAATATGATTATGTGCATTACTGCACAAACGAAACTATTAGCGGTGTTGAAATTGTTGATATTCCGAATGTAGGTAACACACCGTTAGTGGCAGATATGTCATCAAATATTTTGTCTCGTGGTATTGATATTAGTAAGTTTGGGGTAATTTATGCAGGTGCTCAGAAGAATCTAGGACCAGCAGGTATTACGATCGTGATTATTCGTGATGATTTAATCGGCAATGCCCGCAAAGACACGCCTTCTATTTGGAATTATGCGGTTCAGCGTGATGCGGATTCAATGATTAATACGCCACCCACTTTTGCTTGGTATTTGTGTTCATTAGTATTCAAACATTTACTGGTAGAAGGTGGATTAAAAGCTACAGAAGAGCGTAACTTAGCGAAAGCAACGTTGTTATATGATTATTTAGATAGCTCAAAATTCTATTACAACACAGTTGCAAAAGAAAACCGCTCATTGATGAATGTAACCTTTACCACGGGTAATGATGAATTAAATGCAAAATTTGTAAGTGAGGCGACCGCTTGTGGCTTACAAGCCTTGAAAGGACATAAAGTGTTAGGTGGAATGCGTGCTTCAATTTATAACGCAATGCCAATTGAAGGGGTTAAAGCGTTAATTGAGTTTATGAAAGAATTTGAACAACGTAATGCTTAAATAGAAAGATTAAGAGCCACATTTGTGGCTCTTTTCGTTTTATCAGATAGCAGTTTTAAACAGATAGAAGTTATAACCTACATAGGCTATGAAAAGAATAAATCCTTCTAAGCGGTTAATTCTTCCACCTTCCGGTCGGCGATAGATATTCAAGCCAAACACAAAAAGTAAGAAGGTTAGAGCAGACATAATCACAATATCACGAGAGAATACTTCTGCAGCTGCTTGCATTGGTTCAATTGCACCGGCAATACCGACCACCGCTAGGGTATTAAATAAGTTAGAACCGATGATGTTGCCTAATGCTAAATCCACCTCGCCTTTACGAGCAGCAGCAATAGATGATGCTAATTCAGGTAACGATGTACCCACTGCTACAATGGTTAAACCAATCACTAAATCGCTTACACCAAAGAATTTTGCAACTTCAACTGCTCCCCAAACCAAAAATTGAGAACTTACAACTAAAAGCACTAAGCCAATAATCAGCCATAAAATAGATTTGCCTAAACTCATTTCTGAGCTACTTTCTAATTCAGCATCAACATCAATTGCTAACGCATCATTTTTACTTTTCATTGCGGTAATGACTGTCCAAACCATATAAACTGCAAATACAGCAAGTAAAATAATCGCATCTAAGCGGGTAACATCGGCATCATAAAGTAAATAGGCTGAAAGTAGCGTAACTGCCATTAAAATAGGTAATTCCTTTTTCAATACTTCGGAATTTACCATTAATGGTTTAATAAGGGCGGTTAAACCTAAAATAAGAGCAATATTGGTAATATTTGAGCCATAAGCATTACCAAGTGCAATGCCGGGAGAGCCACTTAATGCAGATGAAGCTGAAACAATCATCTCTGGGGCTGATGTACCAAAGCCGATTACGACAATTCCAATTAATAATGGTGTCATACCAAAATGTTTAGCCGTAGATGCTGCCCCATCAACGAAACGGTCAGCACTCCAAACTAACACAATTAAGCCACCGATAATGGCAGCAAGAGCAAGAGTCATAAATTATCCTTCTATTACAAAATGAAAGTGCATTATAGCTTGTTGTGTAAAAATAAATATAGGCAAAGCGAAATAAATCGCCTATTATTTTGAAAAATTTGGACGAGTAAATATGAAAAATAGCAACGAATTAAAAACGCTTTTAGCTGAATTTACGGAAAAGCAAAAACAGGTATTTCCAACTACAGATGTAATGGAGCTCATTACTGAGCGTAGCCGTTTTTGCGATGAAATTTTGCTCACGCTTTGGCAACAATACGGGCTGGGAAAGCGTGAAGATCTTGTATTATTAGCGGTTGGCGGTTATGGGCGGGAGGAGATGTTTCCGCTCTCTGATCTTGATATTTTAGTGCTGTCTGAAAAGACATTAGATGAAACCACACAACAATTACTAAATGAATTATTTAATTTGCTGTGGGATAGTAAATTGCAGTTAGGAACAAGTGTTCGAACCCTTGATGAATGTATTGCGATCGGGAAAGCTGAAATTTCAGTTGCTACCAATATGTTGGAAGGGCGTTTTCTATTCGGCAATCATCAGCTTTGGATTAGATTAAAAGAGGCAATATATCAGCCGGATTTTTGGGAAATTGATGCATTTTTTAAAGCAAAAATGGACGAAAAAAACGCTCGCTATGCCCGCTATCATAATACCAGTTACAACCTTGAGCCTGATTTAAAACACAGCCCAGGAGGGTTGCGAGATCTGAATTTGATCTCTTGGATTATGCTACGTCAATACGGTGTACATTCATTCATTGATTTGCTCAATAAAGGGTTACTCTATTCCGAAGAATATAAAGAATTAATGGCAGCACAAGCGGTGCTTTTTCGTATGCGTTTTGCACTTCACTTGCAGCTTAAACGTTACGATAATCGTTTGAGGTTTGATAGACAGCTACAACTCAGTGAATTTTTAGGCTATCAAGGCGATGGTAATCAAGCGGTTGAAATGATGATGCGTGATTACTTCCAAGCTACAAAATCCATTTCTCAACTCAGCCAGCTCATACTGAATGGTTTTGAGCAAACCCATTTATTCAATTTGCAAAAAACAGGTGAAAAACAACCGCTTGATCCTTATTTTTATCAGCAAAATCAGATGATATTTATTGAAGATCGTCGCATTTTCAAAAATCATCCCTCTACAATGTTAGATTTATTCTTCCATCTTACGCATTTCCCGCAGTTAGCTGCAAGTGCAGATACGTTAAGGCAGCTGCGTTTATCTCTCCAGCAGCAAGAGCAAGCTCTTTGTGACAATGAGAAAATGAGAGAAAAATTTGTGCAACTCTTCCACCAACCTAAAGTGATATCCAGAGCGATTTTGCCAATGCACCAATTAGGTTTTTTGACAGCCTATTTACCACAATGGAAAGGCATTGAAGGGCTGATGCAGTTTGATTTGTTCCATATTTATACCGTAGATGAACACACGGTTCGGGTAATGCTGAATTTAGAAAACTTTGCTGAGAATACGCAAGATTCTATTTTTCCTCTCGCTAAAAGTTTATTTTCACAGTTATCAGATAAGCACGGCTTGATTTATCTTGCCGCACTTTTTCACGATATTGCAAAGGGCAGAGACGGCGATCACGCTAAAGTAGGGGCGGAGGATATGCGTGAATTCGCCAAACTACACGCATTTAACCAAGAGCAAACTGATTATATGACTTGGCTTGTGGAAGAACATTTGACGATGTCGATTACGGCTCAACGGCGTGATATTCACGATCCGGAAGTAGTGCGTGCATTTGCAAAAAAAGTGAAAAATTCGACCGCTTTATCTTCATTGCTTTGTTTAACGGTTGCCGATATTTGTGCAACCAGCGAGAGTTTATGGAATGATTGGAAAGCCTCACTTTTTACCCAACTTTACCAATTCACGTTGCAGCAATTAGCGGAAAATTTAGATTACGAAGCGGTAGCAAAAGAACATCGCTTGCAAGCATTAGAATTGATGAAATTGGTACTTTCTGCTGATGAAAGAAAGCGATTAACAACCTTTTGGCAACCTTGCCCGCAAAGCTATTTTTTACGCCATAAACCCACTCAATTGGTGTGGCACGCATTAAGTTATATTAAAAATCGCGAACTGCCAATGGTGTTAATCAGCAACGAGTATGCAAGGGGCGGAACAGAAATTTTTGTTTGTTGCCAAGATCAGCCTCAACTTTTTGCCCGTATCGCTCATTTATTAAGCCAAAAGAAAATCAGCATTCACGATGCTCAAATTATTACCAGCGAAAACAGCTTAGTGCTAGATAGTTTTATTGTAACTGAACGTAATGGAGAAGATTTAACCGACGAAAGAAGTCTACAAATTCAGCAATCTTTGATAAAAATGTTAGCAATGCCGAACAATCAGGTGAGGTTTATTAAAAAGCCTGTTAAGCACGCGTCATTTAAACGCAAAACAAGGTTACGTTTTCTTCCTCAATCATCAAAACAGCAAACTGAATTTGAATTATTTACCCTTGATCGAGATGGATTATTGGCTCAAGTTGGCTATATTTTTAATCGACTAAACTTGAATTTATTAAATGCGAAAATTACTACGATTGGCGAGAGAGTAGAGGATTTCTTTGTAGTAAATAATGCTGAAGGAAAAGCACTCTCGGAACAAGAGCAGTTGGTACTTCAAGAAACAATAATGAGAGAACTGGATAACGAATAGTAAAAACCGCTTGTAATTCATTACGACAAGCGGTTGTTTTTAGTAAAAATTTTACGATTTTAATAAGCCGGAAGAACCTTCAGAGTAATCCCTTGGTTGATCTTCTTCTGTTTTTTGAGGTTGAACAGGCAGCTGAGCTTGTTGGAAAAACTCAATACTTTTAGCATTTTCCGGTAATAACTTTTCAGAACTTTGAGCTAAATGGGCATACAGTTTTTTATAATCAGCCGCTAACGTTGAAAGTAATTGAGCGGATTGCTCGAAATGTTGCTCAAGTTGTTGTTTTTGTTCATCAAATTGTGTTTTGGTTTGTTTAAGTTCTCGCTCTAATTCGTGTTGTTTCCTTACATTACTATTAAATACACGCACTAGGGTACAACCTACCACAGCTCCCACAATAAATGCAGCGGCAATTGCTGCCCA
The DNA here is from genome assembly GCF_036880405.1 of Mannheimia indoligenes. Taxonomy (NCBI): domain Bacteria; kingdom Pseudomonadati; phylum Pseudomonadota; class Gammaproteobacteria; order Pasteurellales; family Pasteurellaceae; genus Mannheimia; species Mannheimia indoligenes. The sequence goes on from NZ_JBAJJM010000006.1 coordinate 78,249, forward strand.
AACATCACTTGTCCATTGTTCCATCATAAACTCCTTATGTTTAAGTAGTGAATTTATGGTTCTATTTTTAACATTTCGGCTTTTATTTGAAAAGCTCCAAATGATTAAAATGTGATATAGGTTCAATTTTAAAGAATAAGTCTAAAAAATATTAGATTTTTGGCTAAAAAGTCTGTATAATTTTGCCACCCTGTTTTGCTTGGAGTTTCCCGCCAAGCAGTTTGGTCAGAATTGACTCGAAGGGGTTGGATTCTACCGTCATAGGTAATTCCTTTTTAAGGAATTGGGTTATAAACTTTATATTTTGGTATTTAATTAATGAAAACTTTTGTAGCAAAACCAGAAACAGTACAACGTGACTGGTATGTAGTAGATGCGACAGGTAAAACTTTAGGTCGTTTAGCTACTGAATTAGCACGCCGTTTACGCGGTAAACATAAAGCTGAATATACTCCGCACGTAGATACAGGTGATTACATCATCGTTATCAATGCAGAGAAAGTAGCAGTAACTGGCAAAAAAGAAACTGATAAAATCTACTACTGGCACACTGGCTATGTAGGTGGTATCAAAGATGCAACCTTCAAAGAAATGATTGCACGTCGTCCGGAAGCAGTGATCGAGATCGCAGTTAAAGGTATGTTACCTAAAGGTCCTTTAGGTCGTGAAATGTTCCGTAAATTAAAAGTTTACGCAGGTAACGAACATAACCACGCTGCACAACAACCACAAGTTTTAGACATCTAATCACGGAGCAGAAAAATGACAGCAGCAAATCAAAACTACGGCACAGGTCGCCGCAAAAGCTCTTCAGCTCGTGTATTTATCAAACCGGGCAGTGGTAACATTACCATTAACCAACGTTCTTTAGAGGTTTACTTCGGTCGTGAAACTTCACGTATGATCGTTCGTCAACCATTAGAGTTAGTTGAATTAACAGATAAATTAGACCTATACATCACTGTAACCGGTGGTGGTATTTCTGGTCAAGCGGGTGCAATCCGTCACGGTATCACTCGTGCATTAATGGAATACGATGAAACTCTACGCCCAGCACTTCGTGCAGCAGGCTTCGTTACTCGTGACGCACGTCGCGTTGAACGTAAAAAAGTGGGTTTACACAAAGCACGTCGTCGTCCACAATACTCAAAACGTTAATTTTATTTTCGTTTTCAGCAAAAAAGGCAGGAATTCCTGCCTTTTTTATTATTTATAACACTATCTTTTATAAAGATATTTCACCATTAATAGTGCAATTCCTGCACCGCATAAATCAGCTAATCCATCTAACCAAGAACCTTGTCTGGTTTCAGTAAAAGTTGCTTGTCCTAATTCCGTTCCAAATGCATAAAATAGTGCAAAAATCATCAATCCTAAATAAGGTATGGCTCTATTTGATTGGATAGTCGCTCTTGCCATTAGCCAAATCTGTATAAAAAAGATGACAAAATGCCCGATTTTATCAAAATGGGGAAAGGGCGGTAGTTCGTTACTGCTTTCACGAAAAATTAAGCTGTAAATGCTAATGACAAACCAAAGTAGAGCTAAGAGAGCGTATTTATTCATTTTTAAATATTTCATAGAAAAATATAAAAAAACAAGCGGTCATTTTAGTAAAAAATTTACCAAAAATAACCGCTTGTAAACACTAGATGTTACTCGAATAAACCTTTGTGGAGTGAGCGAACAACGTCATCCGCCTCTTCATTTTTCACTAAGGTACAAACGTTATTTGTGCTTGCGCCATAGCTGATGAGACGGACATTATAGTTTTCAAGGGTTTGGAATAGACGTTTTGCTACACCGGACTGTGTGTGCAAATTGTTTCCGATAATCGCGACTAACGCTAAATCATTTTCTACTTGAACGTTGCAGTAAGCGTTTAATTCATCTAATAACTCTTTAGATAACATATCTGCACCTGAAGATGCTGAGCCGGTTTTGTCTAATGTTAAGGCAATGCTAACTTCAGAGGTTGTAATCACATCAACTGAAATTTTATGTTTAGCTAAAATTGCAAATACATTGGCTAAGAAACCTTGAGCGTGTAGCATCGAAAGGCTTGAAAGCGTTAATAAGATTTGGTTACGACGTAACGCAAGTGCACGGAACGTTGGGCGTGGTTGAGGATCTCGGGTTACCCAAGTGCCGCCTTGTTCAGGAGCTTTACTTGAACCTACGTATACAGGAATATTGCTACGCACTGCCGGTAATAATGTTGCCGGGTGAAGCACTTTTGCACCGAAAGTCGCCATTTCTGCTGCTTCGTTAAATGCCATTGTATCAATACGTTGTGCATTTGGTACAACTCGTGGATCAGTTGTGTAGATGCCCGGAACATCCGTCCAAATTAATACATCATTAGCATTTAATACTTCGGCTAATAAGGCGGCAGAGTAATCTGAACCACCACGACCTAGAGTTGTGGTTTTGCCTTCATCATCACGACCGATAAAACCTTGAGTAACTACGATTTTACCTGCTTCAATAAGTGGTTTGATAACTTTATCGGATTGTTGTTGGGTTTTTTCGTCGTTTGGGGCAGCTTTACCGTAGTGGTTATCCGTCGCTACAATGTCTCGCACATCAACCCATACGGCTGGGTGTCCACGCTCAATTAGTAATTGGGTAAAGATTTTGGTGGACATCATCTCGCCGTGGCTGATTAATTCATCGCTTAATGCCGCAGAGGTCGCAAGGCTTGCAGATTCTGCTAGGGTTTCAATACGATCTAATAATTCGTCAATTTCAGCACGAACGCTGTCTTGGTGTTGCAGTTTTTCAATGATGTTGTATTGAATCTGGCGAACGGCTGTAATGATTTCATCACGTTTTTCTTTTTCACAACCATTTGCGAGCTCAACTAAATAGTTTGTAACACCGGCAGAAGCAGAAAGTACCACGACACGAGTGTTGGCATCTGCAATCACGATGTTTGCCGATGAGGTCATTGCATCAAAATTAGCAACGCTGGTACCACCAAATTTAGCCACAGAAAGATGAGACATAATAAAATTTCCTTAAAACAAAATAGATAAATGTTGTGTTAGGGGATATTCGGAAAGGAAATTTGAGTAGATTATACGGTTTGATTAGAGAACCAATTAATCAGAGCACTCCATTTAATATTTGCTATTAAATGACAGCTGATAGGATTCAACCTGCTCAGCCGATGTTAATTCCAGTCTAGTGAATTCACACCTCGGCAATCACTCCCATCACTTAATTTTCAAACGGTCCTAGTTACCTCAAATTAAGTTGCCTGAGTGTTGCACCTCTCCTGTAATGGCAATTCCATTACTCTTTTTTCAATGGATTGAAAAAACGGTATAGAAATACCTTTTTATCTGAGTTTTGTCAATGAATATTTGAAAAAACTTAGGGGGAGCAGTGAAAACAAGCGGTTATTTTTTCGTAAAATTTTACAAGAATTTGACCGCTTGAATAGTGAGTTTGAAATTTTACTCTAAAATTTTTTTGAAATGGATCACAAAACTTAATTTAGGTGATTGTCTTTAAAATGCTTTTTTTCTATTCTATTTCTACTCAATATGAGTTAATTAATTGGAGGTTTGTATGAGTGTTTTAGGTTATCTACAAAAAATCGGTAGAGCCTTAATGGTGCCGGTGGCGGCGTTACCGGCAGCGGCACTATTAATGGGGATTGGTTATTGGATTGACCCGGACGGCTGGGGAGTAAATAGCCAGCTGGCAGCGTTACTGATCAAATCAGGGGCGGCAATCATTGATAATATGTCCATTTTATTTGCGGTGGGTGTTGCCTTTGGTATGTCTAAAGAAAAAGATGGGGCAGCCGCATTATCCGGTTTAGTTGGTTATTTAGTGATTACCACCTTGCTTGCACCGGGAGCGGTGGCTCAATTACAAGGCATTGCAGTCGATCAAGTACCGGCGGCATTCGGTAAAATCAATAACCAATTTATCGGGATTTTAGTGGGTGTGATTTCAGCGGAACTTTATAACCGTTTCTACCAAGTGGAATTGCCGAAAGCGTTATCCTTCTTTAGCGGTAAACGTTTAGTGCCGATTGTTGTATCGGTTGTGATGATCGTGGTTGCGTTTATTCTATTGTACGTATGGCCGGTGATTTTTGGTGGATTAGTATCTTTTGGTGAATCAATCAAAGATATGGGTTCAGTCGGTGCAGGTATTTATGCTTTCTTCAACCGTTTATTAATTCCTGTTGGCTTACACCATGCACTTAACTCTGTGTTCTGGTTTGACGTAGCAGGTATTAACGATATACCAAACTTCTTAGGCGGAGCGAAGTCGTTAGCGGAAGGCAAAGCAGTAGTAGGCGTAACCGGTATGTACCAAGCCGGCTTCTTCCCTGTGATGATGTTTGGTTTACCGGCAGCGGCATTAGCGATTTATCATAGTGCAAAACCGGCTAAAAAAGTGCAAGTTGCATCAATTATGTTTGCGGCGGCTTTAGCCTCATTCTTCACCGGTATTACTGAGCCACTTGAGTTTGCTTTTATGTTTGTAGCACCAGTGCTTTATGTGGTTCACGCATTATTAACCGGTATCTCGGTGTATATCGCTGCTTCAATGGAGTGGATTGCAGGCTTTGGCTTTAGTGCAGGTTTAGTGGACTTAGTACTATCAAGCCGCAACCCGCTTGCCGTTCAATGGTATATGTTGTTGGTGCAAGGTTTAGTGTTCGCTGTGATTTACTATGCGTTATTCCGCATTGTAATTCGTGCGTTTAACTTAAAAACCCCGGGACGCGAAGACGATGCCGAAACACAAGCGGTCAATACCACATCTCATCAAGAACGAGCAAAACAGTTTATTGATGCTTTAGGCGGTAAAGAAAACTTGCTCAATATTGATGCTTGTATTACACGTTTACGTTTAACCTTAGCTGATGTGTCTAAAGTTAATGAGGCTCAATTAAAAGCCCTTGGCTCGAAAGGCAATATCAAATTAGGGGAAAATGCGTTCCAAGTGATTTTGGGAACAGAAGCGGAATTTGTTGCAGACGCAATGAAGAAACTTTAAAACTGAATCAATAAACAAGCGGTCAATTTTTCGCAAAATTTTGCAAGAAATTGACCGCTTGAATTTTATGCTTTTTTATTCGTTGGTGCTTGTTTATGAGCAGCCATTTTTTGGCGAATTTCACGGCGTTGTTTTGACAGTTCTGCGTTACGAATCATATAATCATCAACACGGTTTTCGTAGTCATCACGCATATTGGCAATAATAGCTCGAATTTCTTCAATAGACATTTCATCTGTAATGTATTGGGTTAGATTATCCAATAACAATACACGTTTTTGGTTATCACGAATTTTGCGATCGTTATCAGCAGTTTCTCGGTGTAATTTGTTTTTTAGACGATAAAGATGCACATATTCCAACATATCGTGGAATGATTTATTGACTTCAGACATAAAGACCTCTCTTAGTTGAGTTTTATTGAAAATAATTAAGTAAATCCTAGTCTTTTTCTGCCAATTCGTCAAAAAATTTTGTGTTAATTTTATGATTTAAATCTGTTATCAAAAAGTTCGTTAAATTTTGTAGTGATATTTAGCTTAAAAATGGTAATATCTTATCATTTATAGTTATTAAGGGATTTTGTTATGTCATCAAATATCGCTCCTCGTGAATTTGCTGCAATTGATTTAGGCTCAAACAGCTTTCATATGATTGTAGCCCGTATTGTGAATGGCTCAATTCAAGTCCTTTCTCGTCTTAAACGCCGTGTCCGATTAGCTGATGGGCTTGATGAAAATTTAATACTTAGTCAAGAAGCTATCGACAGAGGTGTCGATTGCTTGGCATTATTTGCTAAACGCTTAAAAGGCTTTTCTCCGGAGAATGTGAAGGTCGTCGGTACTTATACGCTACGAAGAGCTTCAAATAAACAAGATTTTCTTGACCAAGCAAAAGCGGTTTTTCCTTATTCTATTTCTATTATTTCGGGGCAAGAAGAAGCCCGATTGATTTATTCAGGGGTTAGCCACACACAACCTGAAACGGGTAGAAAGCTCGTAGTAGATATTGGTGGTGGTTCAACAGAAATTACCATTGGCGACAACTTTAATCCAATTCGGGCGGAAAGCCGTCATATGGGGTGTGTAAGTTTTGCTAAACGTTTTTTCCCAAAAGGTGAACTAACTATTGAGCTTTTTGATAGTGCTTATCAACTTGCAATGGAAAAAATTGAGGACTTGATGTGGGAATATCAAGAATTAGGCTGGGAACACGCACTGGGTTCTTCAGGCACAATCAAAACCGTTCATCAAGTTCTCATTGCTAATGGCTATCGTGATGGATTAATTACCGAGCCTCGTTTGCAAAAAATGATTGATTTATGTTTGGAATTTAAATCGTTACACGACATAAAAATGCGTGGGCTATTGGAAGAACGAGCAGATGTATTAGTGCCTGGTTTAGCTATTTTATTAGCACTTTTCCATACTTTTAAAATTGAGACTTTGCGTTATTCTAACGGTGCTTTGCGAGAGGGGGTGATGTATGGGTTGGAAAAAAGTTTCCAAGTAGGCGATATTCGCCAACGCACTGCCGAAGCTTTAGTTGAGCAGTTTGATTTAGATAAAAAACAAGCCGAAAGAGTAGAAAAAACAGCATTTATACTTTTTGACCAAATTAGATGTTGGAAAAATCGTCGCCAAATTGAAGATTTTCGTTCTATGCTGAAGTGGGCAAGTCTATTGCACGAAATTGGTATTGTAGTTAATCATAATAATGTTCATCGCCACTCCGCTTATTTGATTTCAAATAGAGATTTACCGGGTTTTGATTTTGAACAACAGACATTGTTAGCGGTGTTAATGCGGTATCATCTTAAAGGATTCAAACGTTCTGATATTCGTAGCATTAATCGCTACCAATATCGTGATATCTTAACCCTAGTTCGTTTATTTAGGTTAGCGGTGCTGCTTAATCGTTCCCGTCAAGCCACGATTGAGCCAAAGCAGATTTTTCTTACCATTGAAAATAACGATTGGAATTTAGTATTTAATGAGAGTTTTTTAAGCCAGAACCCATTAGTATTAGCTGATCTAGAAGATGAGCAAAAGACATTATCTACGGTAGATCTTTCTTTAACTATTTCTTAATCTTCATTCACTATTTTCATTAACGCCATTAAGGCGTTAATGATTTCCTTTGCCAATAAAATTTGATCTACTTCGCATTTTTGAAATTTTCTTATTGAGATTATTCTGTTAAGCCATTATTCTTCTTTTATTGGAGTATATCTTCATAAATGAGTGTTTGTGGAGTAATACGTCATAGCATATTTTATGAATAGATTGAGGGAAATCTTATGTTATTAGCCGATTTATCAAGAGATGATTACGCAAAATCATTACCACCTGTATTTGCAAGACTTTGCGGCAAATTAAAAAGTTTAGATTTAGCTAATTTAGAACTGGGCTGGCAGGACTTAGAAGAAGGCATTCGTATGAATGTGATGTCATTTGAAACCACTCCGGCAGAAGGTAAAAAAGCGGAAATGCACCGAAAATTTGTGGATATTCAATTATTGATTGAAGGTGAAGAGATGATTGAATACGGCTTAAGCCAGCCTGATTTATCAAAATATGATGAATACCGTGATGAAGATGACTACCAGCTCACCGATGCGATTGATGATAAAAATGAAGTTGTACTTAAACCAAATATGTTTGCTATTTTCTTACCTTACGAACCACATAAACCGGGTAATTCAGTAAATAGTAACAACGTATTAAAAAAATTAGTGGTAAAAGTACCTGTGGAATTACTATAGGAGGCGAAAATGTCTGCTAGAGGAAAAATTCTGAATACAATTAGTTCTCTACAAAGCAGTTTGACAAAAACGGAAAAGAAAATAGCAGCGGTAATTTTATCTCAACCCGAATTACTGAGCCAATGTTCTTTATCTGAAGTTTCGAAGCACTTAGATGTCGGTGAGGCAACGTTTATTCGTTTTTGTCGTACATTAGGATTTAAAGGCTATACCGATTTCAAATTGGAATTGGCAATAGAACTTGCTACTCAAAATCAAGATAAACGTGTTTTGTTAGATACAGATGTATCTGAAGGAGACACATCAAAAGATATTGCTAATAAACTAAAAAACAGCTTGGATAGTGCAATTAGTGAAACCATTAATCTACTTGATTTTGATGTACTGGAAAAAGTTGTACAGGAGCTACGAAAAGCCAAAAGAATATTTTTATTCGGTGTAGGCTCTTCAGGGTTAACGGCAGAAGATGCTAAGCATAAATTAATGCGTATAGGGCTACAAACTGATGCAGTAACCAACAACCATTTTATGTATATGCAAGCTGCTCTTGTTGAAGAAGGTGATTTAGTCATTGGTATAAGCCACTCGGGGTATTCTGAGGAAGTGGTGAAATCACTCCGTTTCTCTCGGGCTAATAAAGCCACTACAGTTGCAATTACGCATAACTTGCGTTCCCCTGTAACGGAAGAAGCAAATTATGTATTAATTAATGGTAATCGACAAGGGCATATGCAAGGGGATTCTATCGGTACAAAAATGTCGCAACTTTTTGTATTGGATTTAATTTACACCTTGTTAGTAAAAGCAGAGCCTGAAAATGCCTTAAAACAAAAACAAAAAACCTTGAACGTGATTTTAGAGCAGAGAGTTAAAGGCTAGACTTAAATAAGAAAACCTTTGGTTAATTTGATTAGCCAAAGGTTTTCTCATATTACAAGCGGTCTATTTTTTCTTAAATTTTACTAATTTTAATGCGACACTTGAGCCAAAAATAACAACACAGGCAAAGCTCATTTGTGCCATAGAAATGCGTTCGCCGAGTACAATGTAAGCAATAATGGCAGTTGAAACGGGCATTAATAGCTCCAAGACTTGATAAGTTACCAGACCTTGAGTTTGGATTATATGAAATGTAAGCACCATTCCAGCAACAATAGCATAAATACCCACAGCCATTAGCGTGAATAAAAGCCAGCTTGGCGTTGCAAAAATTTCATCAATTTTGCCCGCTTGTAGGCTTAGTAACAGGCTTGAAATGGAGGTGGTTAATGAGGTTACACAGCTTAGCGTAAAAACGTTGAGCTCTCGGCTGAATTTAACGACTAAATTTTGAATATTGCGGATAATAATCGAAAGAAATAGGAAAAATGAGCCTAAAACAAACCCTTCTCCTACAGAAATAGTTTTGCCATACCAGACAAAGCTTAATGAACCAAGAATGGTTAATACTGAGCCAAACCAAAAACGTTTATTTTTAATCCTTTCCCTTTCATCTTTAAAGAATAGAGCTGCAATGATTACGCCGAAGGGCATTGCTAATACGCCAAAAATTGAGGCGGTAACTGCACTGGTAATTTTTACTCCTTTTAACCAAAAATACATATTGGCAGACATCATTAATCCAACAAATAACGCAATTGCAATCAGTTTTGGGCTTCTAACAAACTGAGTGAGTGATGAACGGAATTTCCATAGAATCAACAATAATAAGGCTAAACCACCTACAAGAAATCTAACACCATTGTTATTAAGCGGATCAAAATGTAGGCTTAAAAATCGCAGCAATACGATATTTAAACCAATACCCAAAACATAGAGCAGATTAGTGAAGATTAACTGATGAGAAAGAGGCATAAATTACATATAGCTCGGTTTAACACCGAGCGTTAAGGCATAAGAAATGTGCGTAGAATAGCAAGAAAAGTGGTTATTTTACAGCAGATTATGATGTTTTTTCATCAAGAGGGGTAATGTTGGTAGCTGATGCACCTCTATCGCCTTGTACTAATTCAAATTGTACTTTTTGCCCCACTTTTAATGAGCGATAGCCTTCTGTTTTGATTTCAGAAAAATGAGCGAAAATATCACCCTCACATACATCCGATGTAATAAAACCAAATCCTTTTACATTGTTAAACCATTTAACAATACCGATATCCATATAAATCTCCCTAAATAAATGAATGACGATAATCGGATTGTAAATAAAATGCTTAAAAGCTCAACTATCAAAGTGTGGAAATTAGACAGAGATCACAAAAATTTTTAGAAAATTGATGTTTCTAATCTGATGTTCCCATCTTCAACGACTATTGCTTTACCAAATTTTTTAACCATCGCTTCTTTCATTTTACTTTCATCTAAGGTGTAAACAGGTGTGCTGTTTAAAAAACCGGCTAATCCTTCTGCAAGCATCGGTAAGAACATTTGAAGCTCAGACTGATATTTGGCTGGCGTTGCAGACCAGCTCAGCAATCGTACATCTTTTAAGAATAATGCACCTCTTTGTGGATCGTAGTAGGGCGTAGTGTCCATATTTAAATGAATCGAAGCATCATATTTTTTGCCTCTGGCTTTTAAAATGCCATCCACTGCCCCTGAAATGGCAACTTTCTTTTCTTTTGTTCTACCAATTTGGCTAGTGAGTGAATGAAGGCGATAATCTAATTCAAATAACTGGGGAATACCGACTTTATCTTGAAGAGGTACTTTTTCACTTAATTTAGTTGCTAAATAATCATTAATTTCCTGTTCACTAATACTCAGCATATTGGCATTAACCGAAAGTATTGCGGCTGATGCAATAAATAAAGCGGTAAATTTGCGTAAAATTTTCATAATTTATTCTTTAAAATTAGGTTTAATAGTTTAAACAAGGTAAAATGTACTTGGCTATCATAGCCCATATTTTATGTTAGGACATACAAAAAATGAAAAAATTCTTATTATGCGTTAGCATTTTAACTATTGTTGCTTGCTCATCAACTGGCGTTGGGGGTAATGTAGGAGTCGGTGGTGGCTCAAATGGTGTTGGAATCGGCTTAGGCGTTGGCACAGGCTTTAGATTCTAATTTGTAAATTTTTAGCGGTTTTTGACCGCTTTCACGAACTGTTTATTTGTGGATAGAAAATGAAGTACGAATTAAAAAAAACAAGTGGTAACGCTCGTCGTGGGCGTCTGACATTCAGCCGTCCGAGAGGAGAATTTCACGTTGAAACTCCCGCATTTATGCCTGTTGGAACATACGGCACAGTTAAGGGAATGACCCCTGAAGAAGTGGCGGCAACAGGAGCTCAAATTCTGTTGGGTAATACTTTCCATCTTTGGCTTCGTCCGGGTCAAGAAGTGATGAAAATGCACGGCGATCTGCACGACTTTATGCAATGGCACGGTCCGATTTTAACTGACTCAGGCGGTTTCCAAGTATTTAGTTTAGGCAAATTGCGTAAAATTAAAGAAGAAGGCGTTACGTTCCAAAACCCGATTAGTGGTGAGAAAATTTTCCTTTCGCCTGAAAAATCAATGGAGATCCAATACGATCTTGGTTCAGACATAGTAATGATTTTTGATGAATGCACGCCTTATCCGGCAACCTTTGATTATGCGAAAAAATCAATGGAAATGTCATTACGTTGGGCAAAACGCTCACGTGATCGCTTCGATGAATTAGAAAACCCAAATGCGTTATTTGGTATTATTCAAGGCGGAGTATATGAAGAACTACGTAAGGTTTCAGTAGAAAAATTAGTTGAAATCGGCTTTGACGGCTATGCGGTGGGCGGTTTGGCAGTAGGCGAGCCAAAAGAAGATATGCACCGTATTTTAGAATACGTTTGCCCGCAAATTCCGGCAGATAAACCTCGCTACTTAATGGGCGTAGGTAAACCGGAAGATTTGGTGGAAGGCGTTCGTCGTGGTATTGATATGTTTGACTGTGTAATGCCAACTCGTAATGCTCGTAATGGTCATTTATTTGTTACTAACGGTATTGTAAAAATCCGAAACGCAAAATATCGTGAGGATACTACACCGTTAGATCCGGAATGTGATTGCTACACTTGTAAAAATTACACTAAAGCCTACTTATATCATTTAGATAAATGTGGTGAAATTTTAGGGGCAAGATTAAACACCATTCACAATTTACGCTATTATCAACGCCTAATGGCAGAAATTCGTCAAGCTATTGAAGATGATCGATTTGATGATTTTGTAGTTGAATTCTATGCCCGAATTGGCAAAGACGTGCCACCTTTACAATCTGAAGTGAATAATCAGGAGTAACAAGGAGTTTATATGCAACAACTTGAACCGCAAACCTTTGCAAGCTGGGCTGAACCCATTGATATGTTGTATGCTTGCCATAGCAAAGTAAAAAGTTTCTGCAAACAATTGCAAATTTTGCCTGATTACCTTGAAAAGAATGGGGTAAACCAGGCAGTAAAAAATGATGTTCAGCAGATCTTAAATTACTTCAACATATCCGCTCCTCTTCATCACGAAGACGAAGAAGATGATTTCTTCCCAGAGTTGATTAAAGTGCAGCCTCAAGCTCAAGCTGATGTGGATGAGTTAGAACGCCAGCACGTTCATTTGCATAAAAACTGGGACGATTTATCTGCACAGCTTGAAGCTTTGCTCGCAGGCGAACGAGAAAATATCGATAGAGACTTAATCGAGCGTTTTGTGGCAGGTTATGACGTGCATATTGCGATTGAAGAGCCACTTTTCGAGCTAGGGCGTGAGCATTTAGCGGAAGAAAAGCTCTCGGCGATGGGTAAAATTATGGCAGACCGCCGTAAATTATAATTTCAATGAATAAGGCGAACGTTGAGTTCGCCTTTTGTATATCAAAACGATGAAATATTCTTTAGATTTAACCGGCTATGCTTGCCCGCTCCCATTGTTGATGGCTAAAAAAGCGATGAACGATCTTAAAAAAGGAGATAGTTTAGAGCTGGTGCTTAATCAGCAGAGTAGTCTTACTGATTTTGAATTGCTTGCTCAAGAGCAGAATTGGCAATTTGAAATTATCGAACAAGCGGTCGAAAATCGGGTGATTTTTGCAATTCCTTAGTGAGAATGTTGGCAAGCCTCTTTCCCTAATAAAGCTTTTAATCCATCACTAATTAACCCTTGCCACGCTAAATAGCCATGGGAAGTAGATTGTTCCATATAAGTAACAGGGTAGCCTTTTGCCAGTAAAACATCTTTTAAATGGCGAGAGGTTTCCAATATATTAGATCTTCCACTTTCATAAAATCCGGCACTGATAAAAAAGCAAACAGGCAATTTTTCTTTTATCGCAAATTCGTGTGCGATGTAGTGACTATTTTCACTCGGTGTATTTTTAGGATTCCACCAAAATGAGCCCGATAAAATCAATGCTTTGTTAAATATATGAGAATAATTTAGCACTGTATAAGCCGAAGATAATCCGCCGTAGCTAGAACCGCTGATAATCCGCTCTTTTGCTTTCACACCAATGGAATTTTCGGCAAAGGGGACGATGTCTTCTGCTAATATTTTGGTAAAATTTGGGTTGGCTGGTAGCTCAATGCGTCTTGATTCACTCGATGGGTTTTCAATAAAAACTGCCACTGTAGGCGGAATCGCTTTCTGAGCGATCATATTATCTAAAATCGTTTTTGTCGGCACACGTTCGGTATATTCTACACCATCAAACAGGTAGAGAACCGGATAGGTGTTTTCCGCACTAAAATTCGCTGGCAAATAGGCAAATAATCGGCGTTTATTTCCAAGTGTTGCACTATCGAAAACCAATTCTTGCATTGTGCCTTTTGCGGTATTTGACTCCTCAAGCAGATAAGACTGTGTTGGGGCTTTTGCTAATTTAACAAGAGAGTAGTAGTTAAACTTATCTGTATTTTGTAGATTTTGCCCTATTTTCTCAAAGTAGGGTGTTTTGTTCAGCGGATCGGCTTGGGCTGTTGCAAGTAAGGCTCTGCGCTGGGTATATTCATCTACAGGTAAAGTTGGAATATCTGGCGAAAGGCGGTATTCAACCAAAGTGTCATTAGGCACGATATAGCTTTTATACCATAAATCGGTTTCGCCAAAGCGTTCCATAAAATCGTGTTCGGTTGAAACACCACCCCAAATACGAACATTTTGTTTTGCTCCACGCCATAAAAAGGTTACTCGGCTTTGTTGTTCGTCCAATGGTTCAATCAGTGGTGTACCGACTTGTTTTACTTTATCCCAAAAATCGTTAATTAAAGCGGTCTGTTTTTCAGGATTTTTTGCAATTTTTTGTTTGAGTTCTTCAAGCTGTACATTTTCAATTGCTTTAGGTTGAGCAATTTGTGCCGAGATTGGGATATGACGTTCAATCGTTACTGTGAAATCTTGATCTGAAACAGTTGAGTCATTCCCTAAAATAGAAAAAGTAGCAGTGCCGTTTTGTTCGGATTTAAACATAAAATCTTGTTCGCCAAAGACATTTTTAGCCAGTAGGCGAGAGCTTTTATCAGGGAAAACAATAGATAATGAAAGAGGCTGCTCAGCCTTCTGAATTAATTTTCCTTGAACAAAATCATTTTGTTTAAGCTCAATTGTCATATTGTTAGCATAAAGCACAGATGAAATTAAGAAACTAAGAATACAAGCGGTCGTTTTTTTCATATTTCTTGCAAAAGTTTAAGCCCTCATTTGAGGGCTGTTAAAGATTAAAAATGATAGTTTAAGGTTGCACTTAAATTGCGATCTTTTCCATAGAAACAGGAAAAATTATTGGCACAACTTGCGACATATTTTTTATTAGTCAGATTTTGAGCGTTGAGCTGTAAGTTCAAATTAGGCATAAAATCATAAGCCAGCGACATATCATAAAGTGTGTATGCCGGTACAGTGAAATTATTTTGGTTATTACCAAAAGTCGTTCCCATATAGCGTACACCTACACCGGCGGTTAGCTTATCAAAGAATTTATATTTTGCCCAAAGTGATGCTTGATGGCGAGGAACTCCCCATTGTGTTTTTCCAATCGTCGTACCATCATTATCTGCGGTAATTTCTTTTTTCAAGTAAGCATAAGAAGCTGCTATTGAAAATTTATCGGATAATTGCTGATTTAAACTTACTTCAATTCCTTTGGTTTCTACTTCACCAATTTGTTCGTAAGAGCGAGTTTGCCATTGATAATTTGCTAAATCCTTTTGGGTAATTTTGAATCCTGCCAAGGTGAGCAAGGTGTCTTGGGTTGGTTGGTATTTCATTCCCACTTCCCATTGTCCAGCAGTAGTGGGTTTTAAGAAATTTCCTTGAGCATCTTTTTCGGCTGATAGTACAAAGGAGGTACTATAGCTGATATACGGGGCGATACCGTTTTCAAAGTTGTAAACTAACCCGGTACGCCAAGTAAATTTCCCTTCTTTGTTATTAGTTGTTTTATTGTTCAGGCGATCTTGATTGCTATTTTTTGCTTGATCGTAACGACCACCTAATAGGAAGTCAAAGTTACCAATTTCTATTTGATCTTGTAGATAAACGCCAAGTTGTTTTAAATGCTTTACTTCACTTGAAAATAAGCTAGGCTCTGCAATAGTCACGCCATAAACCGGGTTCTGCCAATCAAAATCAGGGGCAACCCCCATATAGTTATCAAGATCTTCACGTACTCGTTTATAATCAATGCCGGATAACAAGGTATGATTTATATTTGCAGTGTTAAATACAAATTCTAATTGGTTATCTAAGCTGATTTCTTGGGTTTTTACATCCCAACGGCGAGCTCTACGTTCTAGAACTGAGCCGGTATCACCCCAATACACTAAATTTTTAAAATTCTCCTCCCCATTATGGTAACTTGTATTCTGACGGAACGTCAGGTTTGGTGAGAATTTATGTGACAAATTGTAACCCACTTGCATTTGCTCTGATTTTAAACCGTGATAGTTCAGATCGCTTAGGAACATATCATACGGGAGCTTTTTCCCGTTTACGCTATTAATCGTCCCTTCTTTTGGTAAGAAATTACGATCACCTGCTTTTGGTTTTTTCGCATAGTAAGCATAAACATTAAGTTCTGTATTTGTAGTTGGTTTCCATAAAAGGCTTGGAGCAAAAGCTCCACCTTTTTCTTTCACAAATTGTGTATTCCAATTTGCTCTTTCCAATTGACTAATTAAACGAGTGGATAGCGTTTCAGAAAGATTTTGTTCCACATCAAGCCCTACTTGGTAGTGGTTGTGATTGCTAACAATAAATTGCAAATGGCGATGTGGATTGCCACTCGCTTTTTTGGTGATAATATCCATTACACCACCGGGATTAGCTTGCCCGTATAAAATAGAATTTGGACCTTTAATCACATTGATACTTTCTAAGAAGAACGGATCAATTTCAAATGCGGTTTGGTAGCGAGAACCATTTAAATAGGTAGGGATTGTACCACCATCACTTTTATTACCAATGCCACGAATAGATATTTCGATAAGAGCATTGTTACCACGATAACCACCCATCATACCGGAGGTATAAGCCACAGCATCAGTAACAGAACGAACAGCTTGATCATTCATTAAATCATCAGAGACAACGTTGATACTAAAGGGTGTGCGAGCCAAAGAGGTCAATGTTTTCGTTCCTACATTAGTATAAACAGGAATATAACCGGTAGTAGCCGCTAACTTTTCTTTGACATCAATAGCATCTAATTCTGCTTCAGATACTGTTTGTGCTAATACTTGAGGGGCTACAATAGCTAAAGTGATTAAAGAGAGTGAATATTTTGTTATTTTCATTATGCCTACCCTTAAATAAGAATGATTATTGAATATAATAATATCTTGTTTTTATGCAAAAAACCTTTGTAAAATAAAATTTTTACTGTGAGAAAAAAAGTTTTTAATTTTATGAAAACAATATTGATTGATGAAGCCAATAGAATGAAAGGTTTTTCACATTTATACCGACTGCGTTCAGATCTTATGCTCAAATATACAGAGGTTTTAGTAACCGAAACACTAGAACAAGAATACGCAGAATTTGAAGCTGGACTAAGATTGGTTATATTATTGAGTGGGCGTTCGGAAATTGAGTTTAATTCAGGGTTATTTGAATTAGATGCAAGTTTAAAACCTCAAGCAGCATTTTTATCTCTAAATAGAGCTGAAATGGGGCGTAAAATTTTTAGGAAAGGGCAACTTCAAAAAGAGGTTGTTATCTTTCTATACCCTAAATGGATAATAGAAAGTCAGTTGAATTTAGCTAGCCATCATCACTTTAAACAGCATTTAAAAGCTCACCAAATTATTTTGACTCAGAATATGTTAAAGCTTATTCACGATATTGTGTCAGAACAGGAAATACAACCATTTGGGCTACTTGAAAAAGAAGGGAAATTATTAGCTTTATTAGCAAATGCTTTTTCGCAGCTAACGCAAGCTCCCCGGTTAAAAAAAGATCGAGTACAACAGCTAACGGAATCATTAGATAACGGTAAATTTGACGGTTGGAATTTGAAGCAGATCGCAATGTATTTCCATACCAATGTAACAACATTACAAAATGAATTTCAGCATTACCACAAAACGTCTATTTTTGCCTATTTAAGGCGTTCTAAATTAGAACAAGCTTATAAATTATTATTACAAGGATTGAGTGTTACACAAGCGGCTGAATTTGCCGGATATTCAAATTCGGAGAATTTTTCAACGGCATTTAAACGAACTTTTGGGATAACACCTAGCCAGATTAAACGTAATAGAGCTAGAGGGAGTATTTGAATCTCAGATTTTATGCCTTTCCCAAATCGTCTTTTTTGCAAATATTATTTTATTGCTTGTATGTTTGATCGTATTAAAAGAAAGCTCCCACACATCACTTGGTTTTAAGCGTGCAAGCGGGTGTTTTTGGTAATAAATTTGCAAAGCGATGTTTCTTGTATGCTCATCTTCCAAGCAGTTTGCAATAGCTGAAAACTGCACGCCTTCAATTTCGCTGATATTTTCCACTTGATTGCAAATCGTGCCGACAATATGCGGATTATCTAACATCAACATTGCGTGTTGGGTCGTTTTGGCGGTTAAAATAATCAAGCGGACATTTTCGGCATCAAAAGCGTAAAAACAGCTTGCAGCCCAAAAATCAGTTTGGTTATGAGCAGCAAAATTCACAACGTGATGAGATTGAATAAATTCAACAATATTTTGGGGTAGAGAGAGCATCTACTCCCCCCAATGTGGGATATTAGGAATTTCAATATCTAACAGTGAAAGAGCGTGAGCAACGCTATGCGTTACCATTTCATCAAGGCTGGTTGGTTTTTGGTAAAATGCAGGAATAGGAGGGAAAATAATTCCGCCCATTTCTGTAACTTTTCGCATATTATCAATGTGAGCTAGATTAAATGGGGCTTCTCTTACCATTAATACCAGTTTACGGCGTTCTTTTAGGACCACATCAGCGGCTCGGGTAAGCAAATTATCGCTAAAGCCATTAGCAATAGAGGCAAGTGTTCGCATAGAGCAAGGAGCAATAATCATACCTGCGGTTTTAAATGAGCCACTTGCAATGCTTGCTCCTACATTGTGCAGAGAATGCACTTCATCCGCTAAATGGTATAAGGTTTCCCGTTCATAATCTGTCTCCAGTGTTCGGGTAAGTTCAGCCCCTTTTGTGATGACCAGATGGGTTTCAATATCGTCAAAAGGCTTGAGTAACTCAAGCACTTTATAGCCGTATTGAAAACCGCTTGCACCGCTAATGCCGACAATAATACGCTTTTTCATTATTAACTCACTAATTGTTCCCAAAGATAAGAGATTGGCATCGCTAAAAGTAATGCAGGCAACATATTTGCCACCGGGAATGTTTTAATTCCACAAATGCGAAAACCTGTTGCAAAGAGGAGTAATCCCCCTGTTGCAGAGAAATCAGCTAACATATTCGGTGTGGTAAGCGGCATTATAATTGATGCAAGCAAAACCAATATCACTTGAATAATCACAAGTGGTAGGGCAACGGTCGTAACAACATAACCTAATGATGTAGCAAAGATCATTGCCGTAAAGAAATCCAAGATAGATTTAATGTATAGAATACTTGGATCGCCTGTTATCCCTTCGTTTATTGCACCAAAAATGCCTGTTCCACTTACACAGAAAAGCACGAGAATCGCAATAAATTTTTCCAGAAATTCTTCTTGAGAAAGTGAATGTCTTGGCGGAAAAATATTATTGATTATACTTTGTGCTGAGCTCGCGGCTTTTCCGATCTTCTTTTCAAGATAGATTAACTCGCCAATAATTGTGCCAAGAATTAAGGCTAGTGCAACGGCAGACATATATTTTACCGAAGCAGTTAGCATCATTCCTAAGCCGAAACAGCATAAACCAAAGATCAGCGGTAATGTGATGCGAAGCCGTTCAGGCAGGCGACTACCTAAATAAGCCCCTAATAAACCGCCTAAAATAACTGCTCCTGCATTAACAAAAGGTCCGAGCATAATAATCCTATTTAAATGTTGCAGTAAGCATAATCATCATAAATGAGAATACTGAAAGTAAATAGAATTTTAATGAGAACGGCTGTCCTTTTTTGAAGGCTTTAGTAGCAAAAACAATGTATAGCACTAAAAATAACACTTTAGGTAATAACCAGCTAAATTGTGCTAAGGTAAAAAATTCATATGAGAGAAAAATAACGACCGCAGCAATACCGGTTACCAATAAAATGGTATCAACAATATGCGGTGCAATCCGTAAAACGGCATATTGTCTCCAATCAACCGCTTTAGCGGCTAAAAAACCACGCACTAGCAATAATACTAAGCTGATGTAAGCTAAGCCAAAATGGGCTTTAAGAATAGTTGATAGGCACTCCATAATAATTACTCCGCAATTTCAGTTTTTAAATATTGATAAATTTCACGATAATTTTTAGCCGGTTTATTCGTCTCACGCTCTTTAATTGCCCCACGAATTAAATTGCGTAAATGCTGGCGATCTAAACTCGGATATTCATTTAACAAATTATCAAGGGAAGCATCACCCATTGCAATGAGTTGATCTCGCACTAATTCTAGTTTATGCAACAACGCCTGTTGCTGATTATGGCGATTTTTCACTTTATCTAACGCTTCTTGAATAGGTTCAGGATCTCGATTTCGCAATAATTTCCCGATAAATTGAATTTGGCGACGGCGAGCTTCCATTTTAAACCCTTGTGCTTGGCGAATTGCCTCTTTTAGCTCATCATCAAGCGGAATTTTTTCTAAATTTTGCGGTGTTAATTCAATTAACTCTGCTCCAATTTTTTTTAAATGCTCGGAATCTCGTTTAATTTCACTTTTACTGACCCAGATGATTTCTTCTTCATCATCTGTCCAGTCAATCTCATTTTTGCTACGTTTTCTAGCCATTCTCTATCCTTTTTCGTATAAATTCTAAAAAATGCCATATTCTAGCAGAAATTTGAGTTAGAATATATTCCAACAAATTGAAATCATTAATGGAAAAAGAATGTCGATTACAGATAAACAAACTTTACAACAGCAAGAACAGGAATTACAACAAGCGGTTGAATTTGCCTTAAATTTTGCAAAAAAAGCAGGTGCAGAAGCAGAAGTTGGCATTACAAAAGTGGCTGGGCTTTCGGTTTCAAGCCGTTTGGAACAAGTGGAAAACATTGAATTCAATAATGATGGCTCGCTTGGGATTTCGGTCTATTTAGGTAAACGTAAAGGCAATGCCTCAACATCTGATCTACAACCAGCCTCTATTCAAAAAACGGTAGAAGCGGCATTAGCTATTGCAAAATATACGTCAGAGGATGATTGTACAGGACTTGCTGATAAAGAGATGTTAGCGTTTGACGCTCCTGATTTAGATCTTTATCATCAAGCCGATATTTCTGTTGATCAAGCGGTAGAACTTGCGATTGAAGCTGAACATTATGGTTTGAATACTGATGATCACATTGTAAACAGTGAGGGAGCAACCTTTAATTCTCATAGTGGCGTACGCGTTTATGGCAATACGCACGGAATGCTACAGAGCTATCTTTCCAGCCGCTATTCACTTTCTTGTAGCCTTATTTCAGAATATCAAGACCAACTGGAGCGTGATTATGAGTACACCATTTCCCGTGAGTTTGGTAAATTGCAGCCTGCAAAATGTGTGGGTGAACAAGCGGCAATTAAAGCGGTAGAGAGACTTAACCCACAACGAATTAATACTGCCGAAATGCCGGTGATTTTTTACAATGATGTAGCAACAGGCTTAATCGGGCACTTGGCAGCAGCAATTAGCGGCGGGGCGTTATACCGTAAATCCAGTTTCTTATTAGATAAATTAGGTGAGCAAATTCTGCCTGACTGGTTTGCGATTTCAGAACGTCCACACTTGCTACGTCAGTTAGCCTCTTCTGCTTTTGATAGCGAAGGCGTTATCACGCAAAACCGTGAAATTATTACTGATGGTGTGCTACAAACTTATTTAATGACCAGTTACTCCGGACGAAAAATGGGCTTGAAAAGCACAGGACACGCAGGCGGCATTCATA
Source organism: Mannheimia indoligenes (assembly GCF_036880405.1). NCBI lineage: Bacteria > Pseudomonadati > Pseudomonadota > Gammaproteobacteria > Pasteurellales > Pasteurellaceae > Mannheimia > Mannheimia indoligenes. The sequence continues at coordinate 99,566 of NZ_JBAJJM010000006.1, forward strand.
ACTGGCTAGTTAAGCCTAATCGTCAAGGTGGCTTAAATGCTTTACTCAAAGAGATGGGTTCGGGCTTATTAGTAACAGAAATGCTTGGCTCGGCAATTAATAGCGTTACAGGTGAATATTCACGTGGTGCTGCAGGTTTCTGGGTCGAGAACGGCGAAATTCAATACCCTGTGGCGGAAATCACTATTGCAGGACAGCTACAGGATATGTATAAACATTTAGTGGCTGTGAGCGATGACATTGAATACCGCTCAAACATTCAAACCGGATCAATTTTATTAGAAAAAATGATGGTTTCGGGCGAATAATTTGCAAAATTTTTAGTAAAAAAGCCCGCTTGTAATCAATTTTATTTGGAGAAATCAATGAAAAAACACCATATCGAAACCTTATACTCTAAAGATGAAGTATTAACTCGCATTAATGAGTTAGCAAAAGAAATCAATCAATATTATCAACAAAAACAGTGCCAAAATCTTGTTGTGGTCGGCTTGTTACGTGGCTCATTTATGTTTATGGCAGATTTAGTGAGAAAGCTTGAGTTACCTGTGGAAGTGGATTTTTTAACTGCATCAAGCTATGGAAGTAGTACGGAATCCAGCCGTGATGTAAAAATTCTGAAAGATTTAGATGGCGATATTCAAGGAAAAGATGTCTTGATTGTAGAAGATATTATTGATACCGGCTTCACTTTAAGCAAAGTAGGGGAAATTCTCAAATTACGCGATCCAAATTCTCTTACAATTTGTACTTTACTTGATAAACCTTCCCGTCGTGAAGTAGATGTTCCTGTAAAATGGGTAGGTTTTGAAATTCCGGATGAATTTGTAGTTGGCTATGGCATTGATTATGCTCAAAAATACCGTAATTTAGATTATATCGGGAAAGTGGTGATTGAAGAGTAATTAATAGTATAGATGGTCCCCCCAGCCGGACTTGAACCAGCGACCAAGCGATTATGAGTCGCCTGCTCTAACCACTGAGCTATGGGGGGATAAAGTGATGTGGATTATAGAGAAAAACCGAGTAGTCGTCTAGTAGCAGAAGATTACTCGGTTAATTATTAAGCGAGCTGGAATATTATTCTTCTTTCCAAATTAAGGTTGCCATTCGTCCTGTTTGTTTATCCCTACGATAAGAGAAAAATAAATCTTCTTGGGTGTAGGTGCAGTATTCTCCGCCTGAAACCTCGGTAATACCAAGTTTTTTGAGGCGTTGAGTGGCAATTTGGTAAAGATTTCCCAAAAACTTACCGCTTGTAGAGTTATCTTGAATAAAAGCCTCTTCCGCTCTCGGATCAAACGCACAGAATTGCTCAATTACTTCTTTTCCGACTTGGAAGGCTTTTGCTCCGATTGCAGGACCTAACCAAGCTGAAATTTCGTTGCTTGGACATTGGAATTTTTCAACGGTTGCTTCTAGCACGCCATCGCATAATCCTCGCCAGCCTGCGTGGGCGGCTGCAATTTCTTTTCCATCTTTACTGACAAAAAGTACGGGCAAACAATCTGCGGTCAGCACTAAACAGACTTGGTTAGGCTGATTGGTATAAACTGCATCTGCCTCAATGTCTTTGCCTGAGTAGGGAAGTTCAAGCACTCTTGTGCTATGTGTTTGTGTTAGAAATAGCGGAGATTGTGGTAAATGAAATTTCTCCACAAGCAATGCACGGTTTTGAGCAACATCTTCAGGGGAGTCATTGACGTGATCGCCTAAATTAAAACTATCAAAAGGCGGCTTACTTACTCCACCGGTTCTAACAGTAGTAAATGCGTGAATATGCTTGGGAATATTCCAATTTGGGATAATGTTATCCATTTGCAAAAAATCTCCAAAAAACAACCGCTTGTTATCTACGCACGGCAATAGCTTCGATTTCAATACCTACATCTTTTGGTAAACGAGCTACCTCAACGCAAGAGCGAGCGGGGAAGTCTGGGTGTTCGTGTTCTTGGAAGAAAGCTTGGTATTCCGCATTCACAATAGCGAAATCATTTAAATCTTTAACAAACACGGTGGTTTTGACAATGTCCGCAACAGTTAAGCCGGCTTGTTCAACGATTGCTTTCACGTTATTGAGAGATTGGCGGGTTTGTTGAACAATATCAGTTGGAATTTCACCCGTTTCAGGATTCACCGGAATTTGCCCGGAGGTTATCACAAGGCTCCCTAAATCAACGGCTTGTACATAAGGTCCGATTGCGGCTGGTGCATTTTCTGTTTGAATTGCAGTTGTCATCTTTATCTCCTTCATAATGAAAAATGAATGGATTAATGATAATATCTTTTTCTATTATTTGGAATAAAGAGAAGTGAATAAATGAGCATTAATGTTTCAGAAATCGTATTACATCAGTTAAATAAAACAGAGGGTGAAAATCCGGAACTCAATACTTTTTTGCGTGAGAATTTATTGGCAATTACGCCTGAGGTAGATCAAATGATGTTGCAATTACATCAAGCTTACCAAAGTAAAGCGAAGGCTTATGGTATATTCAAGCCGGAATCAATATTTGCTCAGCAACTTAATCGTTTATTGGAAAAAGAGACTGATTTTCTGCCGTTTAGTCATAGTTGTGCCAAAATGTTGGCGACAGAGTTGGCGAAGTATCCGTTTGCTGATGGCGGTACTTTTATTCTCTGCCGTTATACATTCTTAGCTACGGAATATCTATTTATTGCCTTAATTGACAGCCGTAATTCGATGCTAGTTGATGAGAAGTTAGAAATTAAACGTACGCAATATTTAGAAATTGCACAATATGATATCGCTTGTCGCATTAATTTAACGGAGTTGAAACTTGATGCAACATCAAACCGTTATTTAACCTTTGTAAAAGGGAGAGTGGGGCGTAAAATTGCTGATTTCTTTATGGATTTCTTGAGTGCGGAAGAAGGTTTTAATCCTCAAGTGCAAAATCAAACTTTGTTGCAAGCGGTGAGCGACTATTGCGAGCAGGGGGAGCTCTCTGCCCCGCAAACCAGAGAAGTTAAAAAACAAGTATTTGACTATTGCAAAGGGCAAATTAATAGTGGTGAAGAAATTGCACTAGATGAGCTTTCAAATGCAATGCCAACATTAAATGAAATAGATTTTGCTCAATTTACTCAAGAACAGGAATATGGTTTGGAAGAAAATATTCCACCAATGCGTAATGCCTTAAAAACGCTTACTAAGTTTTCAGGTTCAGGGAAAGGCGTTACCATTAGTTTTAATGCAGAATTGTTAGGCGAACGTTTGATTTGGGATGAACTAAACGATACTTTAACAATCAAAGGATTACCGGCTAACTTGCGTGATCAGCTGGAACGTAATAAATAATGGAAAATTTTTATCAGTTTAGGTATTATCTAATTATCTGAATTTTGTATTATCAAAAGGTCAAATCTATGAAAATGAAATCTCTTTTAGCAACACTTTTAGTTGTAATGAGTGTAACTGCCTGCTCAACAGTAGAAAAAGTGGTGTATCGAATTGATGTGCCACAAGGCAATTACTTAGAACAAGATAAAATTGCACAGCTTCAAGTGGGTATGACACCCGAGCAAGTAGAATATTTACTTGGCACACCAGTGCTTAAAAATATTTTTGATACACATCGTTGGGATTATGTCTTTATTAAACGTGAAGGTTATAAAGACCCGGAGCAACGTAATTTATTTGTTTATTTTGATGCGAATGGATTAGTTTCAAAAATTGATGACAGCAATGCAAGTGCAGAGCAGAAATAACAAAATCTAATACTAAAATTAAAGAAAGCCCACCTTTTAAATAAGGTGGGCTTTCTGTTTTGGGTAAAAAACAAGCATTTACACCTAATTTTTCTAATTTTTATAATAAATTTTTCTAATTCCTCTTTTCAAACATAAATTTGCTTGTTAGACTTCACACATCTTAAAACACAACATCATATAAAAATTTCAGGAGTATCAAATGAGCGATTTAAACGCCCTTTTCCAAAAAATCAAACAACGCGATCCTAACCAAGCACCTTTTCACCAAGCAGTTGAAGAAGTATTTGGTAGTCTTGCTCCATTCTTAGCAAAAAATCCAAAATATACTCAACAAGGTTTATTAGAGCGTATTGTTGAGCCGGAGCGTGTGATTAGTTTCCGTGTAACTTGGGTAGATGACAAAGGTCAAGTGCAGGTAAATCGTGGTTATCGTGTGCAAATGAACTCAGCAATCGGTCCATACAAAGGTGGTATTCGTTTCCATCCAACAGTAGATTTAGGTGTATTAAAATTCTTAGCGTTTGAACAAGTATTCAAAAATGCCTTAACAACATTACCAATGGGTGGTGGTAAAGGGGGATCTGATTTTGATCCTAAAGGTAAATCTGATGCGGAAGTAATGCGTTTCTGCCAAGCGTTTATGAGCGAGTTATATCGCCATATTGGTGCAGATACAGACGTACCGGCAGGCGATATTGGCGTAGGCGGTCGTGAAATCGGCTATATGTTCGGTCAATACAAAAAATTACGCAATGAATTTACTTCTGTATTAACAGGTAAATCTCTTACTTGGGGTGGTAGCTTAATTCGTCCGGAAGCAACAGGTTACGGTACGGTTTACTTCGCAGAATCAATGCTTGCAACTAAAGGCGAGAAAATTGAAGGCAAAACAGTCGTAATTTCAGGTTCAGGTAATGTAGCACAATATGCGGCTGAAAAAGTGATCCAAAAAGGTGGTAAAGTATTGACTGTTTCTGACTCAAATGGCTATGTGTTATTCCCTGAATCAGGTATGACAGCAGAGCAATTCAATGCATTATTAGAAATTAAAAATGAACGTCGTGAACGTTTGTCAGTATATGCAAAAGAGCAAGGGTTAAAATACTTTGAAGGTCAAAAACCTTGGGGTGTTAAATGTGATATCGCACTACCTTGTGCAACGCAAAACGAGTTAGATACTGAAGATGCGAAAGAATTAGTGAAAAACGGCTGTATCTGCGTGGCAGAAGGTGCAAATATGCCAACAACACTAGGTGGTGTAGAAGTTTTCATTGATGCAAAAATCCTTTATGCACCGGGTAAAGCTGCAAATGCCGGTGGTGTTGCGACATCTGGTTTAGAAATGAGCCAAAATGCAATTCGCTTATCTTGGAGTCGTGAAGAGGTTGATCAACGTTTATTCAATATTATGAAATCTATTCACGAAAACTGTGTGGAAAACGGTACTGAATCAGGCGGATTTATCAACTATGTAAATGGTGCAAACATTGCAGGCTTCAAAAAAGTGGCAAATGCAATGTTAGAGCAAGGTATCGTTTAATCCCTATCCACTTTATTATTTAGCCCTCATTATTGAGGGCTTTTTATATTGGAGTTTTACTGCATTAAATAAGAAAAATATGAAGTAGATCACAATTTTAAACATTAGTTAGCATTTTTCACAAAATTTGTTTGAAAGCATTCAAAAATTCACTTAATCTTAACGCAACAAGAATAAGTGTTGTATCTAGCAACCTAACACATAAATTTGCTTTCCGAGTGCCCCCAGAAGTGGGGCTTTTTTTATGGTTAAAATGGTATATTAGTACAATATAAAGCGTTAAGCCACTTTTTACCCTATATGCTTTTAGTCTTTTGCCTACATCTTATAAGCTTAGATATGATGAATAACTAAGGGTTTTCCTTGATATTCCACAACGTCAGCGTCAAGATTAAATACGGCTTTCAGATTTTCATTTGTAATAATTTGTTGTGGAGAGCCTATCTTTTCAATAGTGCCGTTTTTCATTGCCACAATGGTATCTGCATAAGCGGCAGCGATGTTAATATCGTGAACTACCATTACTACGGTTAGTGCTAGTTCATCAGTTAATTGACGTAGTAGTTTCATTAATTCACGAGCGTGAAACATATCCAAATTATTAAGTGGTTCATCTAATAAAATATAATTAGTCTGTTGGCAAAAAGTCATTGCAATTAACGCTCTCTGACGTTGCCCGCCAGATAATTCATTTAAGAAACGATGAGAAAAATCAACTAAATCAAAGCGTTCAAGGGCTTCTTCCACAATATTGTGATCTTGTTGTGTTATTCTGCCTTGATGATGAGGATAACGCCCGAACATTAGTAAATCTTTTACTGTGATTCTGCTATGGATAACATTGTCTTGCGTTAGAATTGCTAACTGCTTAGCCACTTTTTGAGAAGGCGTTCTTGCAATATTAAGATTATTTAAGTGAATTTCGCCTTCTTGAATATCTTTTAAACGTGCAATAAGGGAAAGTAAGGTTGATTTGCCCGCTCCATTTGCTCCGATTAATGCAGTAATACCGCCATTTGGAATAGTTAAATTGATATTATTCAAAATGGTAGTGTTACCAATTTTATGGTGAATATTTTTTACTGTTATCATTTTATTCCTTATTAATATTATTTTTTCCGTTTTAAAATGAGATAGATAAAGACAATTCCCCCTACAAACTCAATCACTACACTGAGTACACCTTGTATTTTCAGTACTTGCTCAAAAATGGCTTGCCCTAAAATAAGCGTAATCGCCGAAACTAAAAACGTCATCGGAATGCGTACACTGTGGTGAATAGTTGGAGTAATTGCATTAACAATTGCACAAACCAGTAATCCTAAGAATAGAATAGGTCCAACTAATGCAGTCGAAATTGAAACTAACAAGGCACAGCAGATGAGTAATTGGCGAGAAAAACGAGAGTATTCTAATCCAAGTCCAACAGCTTTATCTTGACCTAACAAAAGGATATCTAACTTATGGCGTTGCCTCCAAACCCAGATAGAACATAAAAGAGCAATGCCTAAACCAATCCAAAGTAAAGTTGGTGTTGTGATATTAAATGAAGCAAATGATGAGCCTTGAGCAACAGCAAACTCCGTTGGATCAATCATTCGTTGTAATAAATTGTTTAAACTTCTAAACAGAACACCAAAAATGACCCCAATTAAAATCATTCGGGGTAAATCCGATTTATTTTGAGTTAATGAGCTAAACAGTAATAAAGATGCTCCTAACATTAGCAATGTTTCAAAGAAAAATTTATGACTAGGATCAAGTTGAGTAAAGCCTATTCCACCAAAAAAGAAGACTAATGATGTTTGCAATAGCAGATAGAGAGCATCAAAACCTAAAATACTGGGGGTTAAAATAGGGTTATGTGTAAGCGTTTGGAATAATAAGGTTGAAACCCCAATTGTATAGGCAATAGTGCAGAGTAAAATTAATTTTTTACCTCGAAAAGTTAAAATGAAATCCCAATTCCCTTTAGCATTATAAGTAAGGTAAAAGAGTATGGATAACATTAAACTCAGGACTAAAATAATAAAACGAGATTTAACCACGATATTTTCCTTCAATACGTTTTTCTCTTATTAATAAATAGAGGAAAATAACAGTTCCAACAATACCAAAAATAGTGGATATCGGCACTTCATAAGGGGCATTAATTGAACGCCCTAAAATATCACAAAAGAGCACCAAGTTTGCACCCAATACCACCACAGTAGGCAGATTTTGGCGTAGTCTATCACCGGCAATACGAGAAACAATATTAGGTACAACCAAACCAATAAAAGGGATTTGCCCAACGGTTACCACGACGATAGAGGTAATCATCGCAACAACGATCAATGCTAACCACGTCATTTGTTTATAATTTATGCCTAAATTTGTACTAATATTCTCGCCTAGCCCGGCAATCGTTAATTTATCTGCCATCACATATACAACCACTGCTAAAATTGCAGTAAGCCAGAGTAATTCATAGCGACCAGCTAAAATGCCCGAGAAGTCGCCTGAGAACCAAACAGATAAAACTTGTAGGCTATCGTTTTCGTAAGCAATATAAGTGGAAATTGCTTCAATCACATTGCCAAATACAATACCGATTAATGGTAACATCAATTGTTGATAAGGCGGTAAGTTACGAATAAGTAGTATAAAAATACTGATTCCGATTAATGTGCTGACTGTAGCAATAGACATTTTCAGCATCAATGTAGAGGCTGGAAACATTAAGCTCGCAATAAGAATACCAATAGCTGCACTTTGGCTTGCTCCAATCATACTTGGCTCAATAAAGCGGTTTTTTAAGACGATCTGCAATACCATTCCCGCAACGGCGAGCGTTGCTCCTACTAACAATACCGCAAGAGTTCTTGGTAAACGGCTGACAAAAAAGAGCTTACTTTGCTCGGCAGAGCTGAATATCTCACTCCAGTTAAAATCAGCAACACCCACACTGGTACTGATTGGAATGAGTAACAATAAAATAAGAAGATTTAATCTAAAAAAAGAGAACATAAGATATAAATGCAATCGGTCATTTTTTACTGATTTTTTGCAATACAATGATGCAAAATTTTTATAAAAAACGACCGCTTGTAAGGTTAATTATTTTTTCTCAAACGCTGATTTAATGGTCTGTAAGTCGGTTTTCATTTGCTCATAGCCACCCGGTGCTAAATATGATGCACCGCTTAAATAAACGACATTACCGTTTTTCCAAGCTTTAGTTTGGCGGATCAATTCATTATCTAATACTTGTTGAGCAGATTGTCCTTCTTGACCGATAGCCGCAATACGATCCAGCACAAATAACCAATCAGGATTTAACTTTTGAATAAATTCAAATGAAATCGGCTGACCGTGTCCTGCATTTTTAATGCTTGCATCCGCCATTGGAATACCTAAGTTCTCGTGAATCCAACTTAAACGATAACCTGAACCGAATGCTGAAATTTTACCACCGTTCACCAGAACAATAAGTCCATTTCCTTTATTTTTTACTGCATTTTTTGTTTGCTCAAGTAATGTATTAATTTCGGTTTTAAGTTTTTCAGCCTCAGCTTCTTTATTAAATAATTTGCCGAAAGAATCGATACGTTGTAACCCACTTTCGATGAGTTTATCGCCATTATCGGTCATATCAATGGTTTTTGAGATTTGACTTACCTCATCAAATTTTTTTGCACTGCGAGTACCTACAATGATTAAATCAGGTTGTAAACTATGCAAGGCTTCTAAATTTGGCTCAAATAAAGTACCGACATTAGTTGCTTTTTCAGCACTTGTTTTTAAATAAGGAATCACTTTAACCTCCGGCATACCGTCAGTTTTTACGCCTAAGGCTTGTAAAGTATCAAGGCTGCCTGTGTCAAATACCGCAATTTTAGTCGGGCTTTCAGTAAAGGTAACATCGCCACGAGCAGTTGGAATGGTAACTTCTGCTCCAAGTACAGAGCCGGTAAATAATGCTATTGTGGTTAAAGTAAATAGTGCTTTTTTGAACATTGAACAACTCCCTGTTTTATTGAAAATAATTCTCAAATATTTTAACTCAAATTTAAGCAATATAGAAGCTAAAGCCATATTCAAGAGTAAATTATCCTTGTGAGATTATTTAACCTCAAGTTGGTTGAATTCTGCCATTACAATACCTAATTCTGCCACAAGTTCTTCAATTTTGACGAGAGCAGTTTTTTCCGCATTAACCGCAATTCGTAGTAAACCTAGAATACGTTCAAATTTGCCATAATGGATTAAGCTGATTTCTCTCACCGCCTTTTCGTGTTTTGCCCAATTTCGCCCAAACTGGCGAGCTGCTTTTTTAATATTTGTGAGCTCTTTTTCTTGAGTAGCCAATTTTAGCTCCACATAAAGCGGTGTCATTTTTTCGATGAAATCTTGATGTTTTGCACCGTAATTGACAGGATTTTGCTCCTTTTCAAAGGCATAGAGATCTTTTGCAAGTTGCTCTAAGGTTTCCACATTTGGGTTACCAATCGCTGATTGAAGGGAGTGTTTTACTTGAATGCCAGCAACAGACTCATTTTGTTCAAGATTGATAAAACTTTGCTGTAAAGCGGTCAAATTTTGCTGAGATTTTGCAATTTCGCCCTTTTTTGCTTCTGTCATTGCATCAGAAAGTTGCACAAATAAAGGGTTAACATTCACTTTAGCTGGAATTTGATTTGCTGAGAAAAGCAACGAAAGAAGTAGCCAATTTTTAAATTTCATTTATCCTCCTCAAATTAAATCAAAAAGGGCTTTACCCAAGTAGTCGTTTTCATTTTTTACACCCGCAAAACAGGCAAATAAGCCACTGCCGATATGGGTAATATATTCATTCATTTTATCTATATTTCCTAACGCATTTTGGATTTTAATAAATTGCTCGGGACTTTGTTGGAATGAAATAAACAGCAAGCCTGCATCAAATTGTCCTTTATCATCAATACCGCTAGAGTAGGAAAATGACCGACGAAGTATTTTAAGTCCTGTCTTATTCGCAAGATGAGTATGGGAAATGTCAGGGATCGCAAGATTTCCTTTTTCATCTTTTTTCTCTAAATCTAAAGCCTCAAATTCGTGCTGATGTCCAAGCCCGGCTCCTGAATCCCGATGGCGACCAAAGGTCTCTTCTTGCGAGCGGAGATGGGTGCGATCCCAAGTTTCTAAAAACATTTTAATACGGCGAACGGCTAAATAAGAGCCACCTTTCAACCAACTATCTTGTACCCAAATGGTATTTTCCTGTTCTTTTAAGGTATCCGCATTCGCTGTACCATCTTTAAAGCCAAACAGATTACGAGGCGTTCTCTCATCAATAAAAGAGTTAAATCCCATTTGCGACCAACGCATTTTTACCTCGCCTCGAGCTACACGAACTAAATTCCGCACTGCGTGGAAGGCGACTTGCGGGTCATCAGCACAGGCTTGAATACAAATATCGCCACCAGTGTATTCAGCTTGAAGTTGATCTCGAGGAAAATGGGGGAGTTCTTTTAGTTCAGTAGGCTTGAATTTTTCAATGCCTAATTTACTGAAAAAGCTTGGGCTAACACCAAAAGTCAATGTCAGATTTTGCGGCGATAAACTATCTGCCTCGCCTGTGTCATTAGGTGGGAGAAAAGCATTTTCACTATAAGGCTTCACATTTTTACCTTGCGTGAGGTTATTACTGTAGGTCGTCCAGTTTTGGAAAATGCTTTTCACTTTATCAATATTTTGAGTGTCTAAATCAAGTACTAGAAAGTAGATATGCTTCTGTGCCGGTGTTGTGATACCAGCCTGATGTTCGCCATAAAAAGCGTATTGATTTTGTGCTTTTTGTGGAATTTGACGTGATTCTAAACCAAAAGCAGGAGCAGACAATAAGCCTGCTCCTATTAATGCGGAGTGTTTTAAGAAATCACGGCGAGAACGATTTTCTGCCATCATTTTTACCCCATTATTTAGTTAAAAGTACACCTAATTGAGCTAATGGTTCACCCAGTTGATTCACGGCTTCTGCAAGAGCTTTGATATCGGCTTTTGAAAGAGTATCATAGCCTACATAATCATACCCGCCTGTTTTGGATTTATTATGTTTTTCCAGCAACCCATTTACAGCAGCAAAACGGTTTGCAATTTCAGCCGAAAGTTGTGCATCTACTTTTTCTAACTGAGGTTTGAAAATGTGATAAATTTTCTCAGCACCTTCAATATTGGCTTTGAAATCATACAAATCGGTTTTTGAGAAAATTTCTTCCTCGCCCGTTACTTTAGTAGTAGAAACTTCGTTTAGCAAATCTACCGCCCCTGTAATCATTAACTCAGGTGTAACTTCTGCGGTTGGAATTTTAGCTCGTAGCTCTTTTACGTCATTGAGTAATTGGTCAGCAGTTTCTTTCGTTCCTTTAGTAGTATTTTTCTCCCACAACACTTTTTCGATTTTGTGGAAGCCGGACCAATCTTTTTCCGTTTTACCTTCTTCAGCTAAATCAGCCAGGCGGGCATCAATACGCGGATCTAAATCACCAAAGCTCTCTGCAATTGGCTCTGAACGCTCGAAATGCATTCTTGCAAGCGGGTAAATTTCTTTTGCTTTTTGCACATCGCCTTTTTCTAGGTAACCAACAAATTTTTCTGTGCCTGTTACTAATTGGTCGATTTCTTCAATCACAAATTGTTTGTAAGTTTCGGTTTCTTTGCTTAAATCTAACGCCACTGCGTGAGCGGCGATAAAAAAGCTAGAAAGGGCAAAAGCAAGTTTGGTTAAACGCATAATAAAATCTCCTAAAATGAAATATGTTGAACTGAATAATAATACTGTTGCGAATTATTCTCAAAAATAAAATAAAAATTTTGTGAGCAACTTCACATTTTAATTTGTAAATTTTTAGCGAAAAAAGACCGCTTGCTTATGCTAAAATAAACTAAATTTTCAGGTAGGAACGATATGAGCAAACAGCACAAACCTTTTATTCTCCATTCTCCATTCAAACCTTCAGGCGATCAGCCGACGGCGATTGCCAAGCTAACGGAAGGCTTAAATGACGGCTTGGCTCATCAAACCTTGCTCGGTGTAACGGGCTCGGGGAAAACATTCACGATTGCGAATGTCATTGCACAACTTAATCGCCCTGCGATGGTACTTGCTCCAAATAAAACGCTCGCCGCTCAGCTTTATGCCGAGATGAAAGCTTTTTTTCCTGAAAATGCGGTGGAGTATTTCGTCTCCTACTACGACTACTACCAGCCCGAAGCTTATGTGCCGGCAAGTGATACCTTTATTGAGAAAGATGCCTCCATCAACGAGCAGATCGAGCAAATGCGGCTTTCCGCCACTAAATCTTTCTTAGAACGCAGAGATACCATTGTAGTTGCCTCCGTGTCGGCAATTTACGGCTTGGGTGATGTTGATGCCTATATGCAGATGATGTTGCATTTGCAAGTAGGAGCAATGATTGGGCAACGTGAAATTCTCACTCGCCTTGCCGAGTTACAATACACACGCAACGATCAGGCATTCCAGCGTTCAACCTTCCGTGTTCGTGGTGATGTGATTGATATTTACCCTGCCGAGAGTGATGAAGTGGCTTTAAGAGTTGAGTTGTTTGATGACGAAATTGAAAATCTCTCATTGTTCGATCCGCTTACGGGGCATAGTCTCGGTAAAGTGCCTCGCTACACGATTTACCCGAAAACGCACTATGTTACGCCGCGAGAACGAATTTTAGATGCGATTGAGCAGATTAAAGAAGAGCTTGCCGAACGCCGAACTTACTTTATTCAAGAAAATAAATTGCTGGAAGAGCAACGCATTGCTCAACGTACTCAGTTTGATATTGAGATGATGAACGAGCTAGGCTACTGCTCAGGTATTGAAAACTATTCACGCTATTTGTCTGGAAGAAAAGAGGGCGAAGCACCGCCGACTTTGTTTGATTATATGCCGACAGATGGTATTTTGGTGATTGATGAAAGCCACGTTACTGTGCCACAAATCGGTGGAATGTATCGGGGCGACCGAGCGAGAAAAGAAACTTTGGTACAGTATGGCTTCCGTTTGCCGTCTGCTCTTGACAACCGACCGCTTAAATTTGAAGAGTTTGAACGCCTTTCGCCACAGACGATCTATGTGTCGGCAACACCGGGAGCCTATGAATTAGAGAAAAATCCTGATGTTGTCGATCAGGTCGTTCGTCCAACAGGCTTACTCGATCCGATTATCGAAGTCCGCCCGGTGGCTACGCAGGTGGATGATTTGCTTTCCGAAATTCACAAGCGAGTAGCAGTGGACGAACGAGTGCTGGTTACGACGCTCACCAAAAAAATGGCGGAAGATTTAACCGATTATCTGGATGAGCACGGCGTGCGAGTGCGTTATTTACACAGCGACATCGATACTGTAGAGAGGGTAGAGATCATTCACGATCTTCGTATGGGAATGTTTGATGTGCTGGTCGGTATCAACTTACTGCGAGAAGGCTTGGATATGCCGGAAGTGTCGCTGGTTGCCATTCTTGATGCGGATAAAGAGGGCTTTTTACGTTCCGAACGCTCGTTAATTCAGACCATCGGACGTGCCGCCCGAAACCTCAACGGCAAAGCGATTTTATACGGCGACCGCATTACCAACTCAATGCAAAAAGCAATTACTGAGACCGAACGCCGCCGTGAAAAGCAGATGAAATATAACGAAGAACACGGCATCACCCCACAAGCGTTGAACAAAAAAGTGGGCGAATTGCTCGACATCGGGCAATCCGACAAACCAAAACGAGGCAAACAAGCGGTCAAAAAAGCGGAAAATTCTGCAAACGACTACAAACCGAAGTCCCGTAAAGAATTGGAAAAAGAGTTGAAAGTGTTAGAGCAACAAATGCGAGAATTTGCAGCGAATTTAGAGTTTGAAAAAGCAGCTGCGACGAGGGATAAGTTGCAGCAGTTGAAGGCGTATTTGTTGGAGATTTAAAAATGAATAATGAAATTATATTTAGTATTACTTTAAAAGATATCATAATTTTCACTCTAGGAATTATTGTTAGTTTCATAGTTGGATATTTTATAGCTAGGAATGTAAAGAGTAAAAAATCTATTAGATTTGATGTTATTCATAGAGGAATAGTTATTGAAACAAGATGTAATGGTAAAGATATTGGTTATCCCTTTAAGGTTGTGGATAAATATACGGATAAGGAGTTAGATTCAGTATATTGTATTCGGGCTAGGATATGGAATAATGGAGTTGAAGCTATAAGAAAAAATGACCTGTCTGATAAAGATCCTTTAAGGATTAAGTTAGATGATGATTTAATTATGATAGGCAACCCAATTATATATAATAATTCGATTGATTTTTTTATGAATAATAAAAACCAGGATAATATCTTTATAGTGGATTTTGATTATTTAAATCCTGATGAATGGATTGTTTGTGATTTTTTTGTGAAAAATGATCCCAATTTGCCTATATCTTTGGAAGGTAGGATTTGTGATTTGAATCTTAGTTCTAGAAACAACTTAGGTGATTCGAAGGTTAGTATCCTAGAAAGGATAGGAGCATTATTTTTAATTATTCTAACTCTAGGATCTCCTATTAGTGGTTTGATTCTACTTATTATGCATTTTAATAATCCTGAATTAGAAGTGTGGAATATCATGAAACAAGATAATAGCTATATGGTTCAGGTGTTACAAAATATAACATTAATGATGCCTACGATAGCTTTTTTATTTTATATTAGAAAGGTTATTCATAGAATTAGAAACCCTAAAGATTTTCCAGAAAATAGTGAGTATAGTGATTCTCAAATGAGAAACTTCATAATTATTACTAAAATTGCGTTAACAGGTAATAATTATAGAACATCTAATTCAATAAATAATTTAGGAGATATTACAGTTCCAAACTCCAAGAATAAATAGAGTTATTTATTTTCCGTATTCTCTACTCGCTACTCGTCTCTGACGAGTATCTTAATTTTGTTTAGTACCCGTCAGGAGACGGGGACTATCAACATCCTTCTTCAATCTAACAAGCGGTCAAATTTCTTCCATTTTTTACAAATTAACTCAATGTTCCACACTCAGCCACTTCCCACTGCATTTTGGAGATTTTATTTCGTTGATAAAGCCAATTTGCAACCTCTTTCCACGAATAGAGTGCTGAGCCACTTGCCACACCGTAAACAGGGCGGGGAAAATCTTTGGCTCGTTTGCCATTGGCATAGTTAGATATAGCTGCACGGGTTAAGCCTGTTCGGGTAGCGATTTCACTTAACAAACTGACACCCGCTTCCTGTAACACTAAATCTGAAAATCCGGCTTGGCGGAGATTATCAAAGGCGGATTGTATCGCTACTTGTGCCGTTTCGGCTTCTTGGTCAAATTCTAAATAGACACTTTGGTTATAAAAAATTGTTTTTATTACTTGATTTTAGATTTATTCTGTGAAGAAATCTTTGTTCTCAAAGGAGAAAAAATGCTTTTCGACACCCATATCCATCTCAATCAATTTTCAGATGAAGAAATCAAGCAAATTTTGCAGCAGTCTAATTTACAAGGTGTACTTGCTGTGGCAACAGATTTAGCCAGTTGTGAAAAATTATTGTGTTTAAAAGAGCAGTATTCTAATCTCTACATTGCCGCAGGTTTTCACCCTGAGCAGGCGTTACCTTTGCAGAATGAAATTGAAAAGTTATTCGATTTCATTGCAAAAAATCATCATAAATTGACCGCTTGTGGCGAAGTGGGACTGCCGCATTATCTGAAGCGAGAAAATCCGGCATTAGATTATCAGCCTTATATTGATTTGTTAGAGCGTTTTATTGTGGCAAGCAAGCGGTATGATTTGCCGTTAAATTTGCATATTGTGTATGAGGATACGGAAATTGCCCTTGAATTGCTGGCAAGACATCAAATTCAAAAAGCCCATTTCCATTGGTTTAAAGCAAGTAATGAAACGTTGGAAAAATTGCTTTTAACCCCTTATTTTGTTAGTCTTACGCCCGATATTTTGGCTAACCCGAAAACGCAAAAAGTCGCTCAGACGTTTCCGTTAGAGCGGCTTTTAATTGAAACTGATGCCCCTTGGCAACACGAGGGATTTAAGCCTGTAGAAATTACTCAGCAACTCGTTGCCATAATCCAAAAACTAGCGGAAATTAAGCAGTTGCCAGAAAAAGTGGTGGCAGAACAGATCAGCCAAAATACGTATTCATTTTATCTCACTAAATAGAATTTATTAAATCTATGAAAAACCATCAACCGATTAAAGGGGCAATTGCAATTATCACCGCAGGTGTGTTGTTTGCCTGCATTAATACGCTTATTCCAAAGCTGACTTCCATCTCGCCGATTGACTCTAGTGTGATTGCATTAGTGCAATATCTGATTGCGTTTGTGTTTCTTGTGCCAAGTATGAATAATGTCGGCTTTTTCTCATCATTAAAGACGGCACATTTTGGGCAACATTGTTTTCGTATTTTTCTTTCCGCAATCGGTATTCAGTGTTGGACAATGGCATTAGCTAACCAATTGCCGATTTGGCAGGGGATTGCGTTACTGATGACATCCCCGCTCTTTGTTACTATCGGTTCTGGGTTATTTTTAAAAGAACACGTCGGCAAAAGACGCTGGGTTGCTACCGCACTTGGTTTTGTCGGTGCAATGATTATTTTAGAACCGTGGAGCGATAATTTTAACTTGATTGCATTATTACCACTTGCCGCAGCCTTTTTCTGGGCGGGCTATTCATTGATGGTTAAAAAACTTTCCCGTTATGACAGCCCAACAACAATGGTTGCTTATCTGTTTATTTTAATCACGCCGTTTAACTTGTTGATTGCTTTAACTAATCTTAGCCCAAGCGGATTTAGCCTTCCTTCGTGGAGCGATTTCGGCTTTTTAATTTTACTCGGTTTTTTAACCGCTCTCGCTCAATTAGCAGTAGCAAAAGCCTATAATTTAGCAGATGCTTCTTACATTCAACCGTTTGATTTTATTAAGTTACCGCTCAATGTATTAGCCGGCTGGCTCGTTTTTAACTGGGTACCACCGGGTAAATTATGGCTAGGAGCTGCCATTATTATTGCTGCAACAGTTTATATTACTTATGTGGAAGGGAAGGAAAATAAATCCACTAGTTAATGCTGCACTCTGCTACTTCCCATTGCATTTTGGAAATTTTTTTACGTTGATAGAGCCAATTTGCGACTTCTTTCCAAGAGTAAAGTGCTGAACCACTAGCAACACCATAAATTGGGCGAGGGAAATCTTTTTCTCGTTTACCATTTGCGTAGTTAGAAATTGCTGCACGTGTTAGCCCTGTTCTAGCAGCAATTTCACTTAATGAGCTAACTCCGGCCTCTTGTAACACTAAGTCTGAGAATCCCGCTTGACGGATATCATTAAAAGCAGATTGAATAGCTTCTTGTGCTGTTTTTGCCTCACGATCAAATTCTAAATAGACACTTTGATTATAAAAACAGATTAAGGCATCATCACAACCGGCTTCAAATAAGATATCTTCTAAATTTGGCATCGCTTTCTCTGCATCTCGAATTAATATAGAAAAGTGATAAAGTGTCATTGTTTTTCTCCACATTCGTGAACTTTACGAATAATTTGTTTAGCGTGGTTTTCTGGTGATCTCGGCGTACTCCATACACTCATCTGGTGTTCGCTATGTCCTAAGACACAGCGTAAACGGCAATATGAATGGGCTGATTTGCCTGATTTCAAGATTTCCCAACCATTCTGTACTGCGTAATCTAAAGCAGCTTGTATATGTTTATTTGGGTGTTTAGACTCACATAGTATAAAAATTGTTTGCAAATGTAAACAAAAATGGTAATAAAAATAAGATAACCTTTATAAAAAGGAAGGCAAGTCTTAGTGTTAAGTTTTTCGAACTAGATCGCAAAATTAATATATAAGCAGAAATAAAAACGGTTGAATTTATATTACAAAAAATGAAATAAATTCAACCGCTTGTATTTGTTTTGAATTATGCAGGATTATCAATATCAATAAATTCTACGTCTAATCCATATTGCTGAGCCAGCCATTCGCCGAGAGCTTTTACCCCATCCCGTTCTGTGGCGTGGTGTCCGCAGGCGAAATAGTAAATGCCTTGTTCACGAGCAGAATGGGTAGTCTGTTCGGAAATTTCACCACTAATAAACGCATCGCAGCCTTTTTCAAAAGCGAGATCAATATAGCCTTGTCCGCCACCTGAACAGATACCGATTTTTTTAATCAATTTTTGTGGCGATGAAGTAAATTCATTGCATAAAATAACGGTGCGTTGTAACGTTTTTTCGAGTTTTTGCTTCAGTTCTTCCGCAGAAATCGGTGTTTCTAATTCGCCATACATTGGAATAGAACTTGGGGTATTTTCTAAACCTTGTAAATTTACTACGCCTAAATGCTTCGCTAGTTGAGCGTTATTACCTAGTTCCGGGTGGATATCAAGCGGTAAATGGTAGCCAAACAGATTAATGTCATTCACTAACAGCTGCTTAATGCGTTTACCTTTCATACCACGAATGCACGGGTTTTCACTTTTCCAAAAATAACCGTGATGGACTAAAATTGCATCTGCATTTTTCTCAATCGCTTTTTCAATCAGAGGGAGTGAGGCAGTTACGCCGGTAATGATTTTTTTGATTTCTTTTTTGCCTTCAACTTGTAAACCGTTTGGGGCGTAGTCATTAATCGCAGAGCTGTCTAGTTTTGTGTTGAGAATTTTTTCTAGTTCAATATTGGTTATTGTCATTTTAATTTCCTCCAAAATGAAATAATTATGTAGGGGCAAATTGCAATTTGCCCTTACGATTTATCATTACTCTTGAGCAAGAGCTGTAATCGGATTAAGCCTTGATGCATTGCGAGCCGGGATATAGCCAAACACAATGCCGATAAGGGTAGAGCAGAGTACTGCAATAATGACGGATTCCGGCGAAAGAATCATTTTAAAGTTTGAGCCTAAATTATTAAACGCCCAAATAATGCTACTTGCCAATAAAATACCAATTACGCCTCCAATCAAGCAAATCACAACGGCTTCAATCAAGAATTGTTGCAAAATGTTACGTTGTTTTGCTCCAATTGCCATTCTCACACCGATTTCACGGGTTCGTTCAGTTACCGAAACTAACATAATGTTCATTACGCCAATACCACCTACAATCAATGAAATCAGGGCAATAGAGGAAATGAGTAATGTCATTGTATTAGTAGTATCGGTAATGGTTTGTTTGATGCTATCACTGTTAATAATAAAGAAATCTTTTTTGCCGTGTCGGGCAGTGAGTAGCTCAGTAATGCTTTTTTCCGCCGTTTGGCTTTCGACATTATCTTTAATTTTAACGGTAAGAGAATCAATCTGTTTTGCCCCTGAAACACGTTGCATAATCGTGGTATAAGGCGACCAAAGCGTTAGACTGGTTTGATTCATTGCATTGGCTTGTTGAGCCACACCAATAATCTGAAGTGGTTTTTTATCCACTAAAATAATTTCGCCTTCCACCGGATTAGGTAAGCCTAAATCTTTTTGCGTGTTGGGATCTATCACAATCACTTGAGCAACATTTTTCACTTCTTCTGTCGTGAAAAAACGCCCTGAAATGAGCTTCAGCCCTTTTACGTCCATAAACTCTTCGCCGACACCACGCACAGAACCAGTTACCGCATTGTTGCCATAGATTAAGGTTGCATTCACATTACTTGATGGTGTTGTGCTTTCAACATAACTTTGTCGGCTTAATGCTAATGCATCACTAATGGTTAGGTTTTTAGTAAGATTGGCTCGTCGGTCGCCAAAGCCTGTACCGTTGAGAATATCCATTGTATTTGTGCCTAAATTATTGATGTTCGCAAGAATTTGCTGTTGCGAACCTTGTCCTAATGCAACAACGGAAATCACTGAGGCAATACCAATAATAATACCAAGCATCGTGAGTAATGCTCTCATTTTATGAGCTAAAATAGCACTGCTCGCCATTTTGAAGGATTCAATTAATTGGTCAAAAAAACGAGGTTGTTTATGGGGTGTTTTATTAAGTTTAAGTTCTGTTGAATAAGGTTTTTGGCGTTCATCTCGAATAATTTCGCCATCTTTAATTTCAATCACACGGCTGGCTTGAGCGGCGATGTTAGGATCGTGTGTTACCATAATAATGGTATGACCTTCTTGGTGCAGATCTCGTAAGATTTCCAGCACCGTTTCACCACTTTTTGAATCTAATGCACCTGTTGGCTCATCGGCTAAAATAATTTCGCCACCGTTCATTAATGCACGAGCAATACTCACACGTTGCTGTTGCCCACCTGATAGTTCATTGGGGCGATTGTGTGTTTTATCATCTAATCCCAGTTTAGCTAATAAATTATCGGCACGTTGTTTGCGAGATGTGGTATCCATACCTGCATAAATAGCAGGTAGAGCCACATTTTCATTGGCGGTAAGAGCAGGCAATAGATTATAGCGTTGGAAAATAAAGCCGAATTTACGTTGGCGTAGGTCAGAAAGCTCATCAGCGGTCATTTGCTGAGTTTCTTTGCCTGAAATACGGCAAATACCTGAACTTGCGGTATCTAAACAACCGATGATATTCATCAAAGTGGATTTTCCGGAGCCTGATGCCCCAATGATCGCAACAAAATCACCTTGTTCTATGATAAGGTTAATATTTTTTAAAATATGGGCTTGGTTTTCTCCCAAGCCGAAATATTTATTTAGATTTTCAATCTCGATTAAATTCATACAAGCGGTCGTTTTTCTCATAAATTTTACAAATTTAGGAATGTTGTGCCCAAAGCGGAATAGCTAATTCTACCTTTAGACCACCCATATCGCTTTTTGTTAAATGAATATCACCTTGATGTTGTTGTACCGCATTATGCACAATAGATAAGCCTAAACCTGTGCCGCCTGTTTCTCTCGTTCTGGCTTTATCTACACGATAGAAAGGTTTTAAAATATTTTCATATTCATCTTCTGGTACACCTTTTCCATCATCTTCAACTACTAAAATTAATTTTTTATCTTGTATATCTATTGAAATAGCTATAATTTGATTCGCATATTTTTGTGCATTACGAACTAAATTTTCCAATGCACTAGCAAGGGAATCCTGAGAACCATTAATAGAATAGAGTGCCGGATTTTCAATATTTTGTTTAACAATAAGAACAATATTATTTTGTGAAGTTTCAAATTTAGCATCTTCAATAACATCTTGCCAGATTTCATTAATTTTAAATATTTTCTTATGAATTTGATAATTCAGTTTTTGTCGAGAAATGACGAGTAAATCTTTGATCATTTGGTCAAGTTTACCAATTTCATTTTCAATTCGATTAATTTCAGGAAGCTCTCCTGCTTTGCGACGTAAAATAGCAGTTGCTAATTGCAATCTTGCTAAAGGGGTTTTTAGCTCGTGAGAAACGTCAGAAATCATTCTCTGTTGTTGTTCAGTTAAGTCTTTTAAACTTGTTACCATATGATTAAAGCTTTTTCCAACCTCTCTTATTTCATAAATTCCCTCTTTTTCAAGTTTAGGATTAGGCTCTAAATGTCCAGTGGCAATAGCATTAGCAGAAGCGGTTAGATTTTGAACTGGTTTGGTGATTTTAAAGGATAACAACACCAATAATGGCATACCTAAAAACAAGAGTATTAATGTTATTAATAATGGAGAGTCTAAAATTGTATTTAGCCATTCTTGTTGAGCATCTACAGCTTTAATAAAATATTGATTATAAGTATGAGTACTAGAATGCACAACAAATGGTCCATATATTTCAATATTTTCAAAACGGCGTTGCAAAGGCTCTTTAGTTTGTTGAGACTGATAGATAAAGAATTGTAATGACTTAATATTACTTTGGTTTACACCACTTAAATTACCGGTCTCTTCATCTTCTAATATAATATCGTAACCATTAGCTGTTTCTACCGATAAATTCCGTTCAAAAACTTCATCTAAATTTAAATTTTGCTCGGTCTCAAGACTTTCATGTTTGAAATAGACTTGGTCTTTTTGCGAAATAGGTGAAAATTTTCTTGAATCAAATTTATCAATATTAAAAGTAATTATAATAAATAAGCTAAGCAATAAACCGTAATAAGTAACAAGTTTATAGGCTAAGCGTTTTCTAAAGTTTAAATATTTTTTAAATAAATTTGGCATATATAATAATAGTAGAATAAAAATCCCTAAAATAATTTCTATTATTTAGGGATTTGGAAAATATTATTCAGTTACTAATAAGTAACCTTTTCCTCTTAATGTTTTAAACCAATGTAAACCATCTTCTCGTTCCGGTAATTTTTTACGAAGGTTAGATATATGCATATCAATAGCACGATCGTAAGGTGTTAATTGTTTACCTAAAACTTCCAAACTTAACAACTCTCTGGATAAAATTTGACCTGGGCTACGCATTAAAAGTTGTAATAATGCAAATTCTGTACCTGTTAAATCTAAATCGTTACCTTGGTAGGATGCTTGTTGGCGACCTGAGTGTAATTGTACCCCTGCAAATTGTAGTAATTTAGAAGCAGCTTCAGCCACACCTGTTTCAATTTGGCTATTATCTACTTGAAGTTGTTGGGGAACAGTACGTCTTAAAATAGCCCTTATTCTAGCCACTAGCTCACGATCATTAAAGGGTTTAGGTAGATAATCATCAGCACCTAATTCTAAACCTAAAATACGATCGATTTGGTCATCTCTCGCACTTAACATTAAAACAGGTAATACATATTTTTGTCTTATTCGTTTTAATGTTTCTACGCCATTCAATACAGGCATCATCACATCTAATAATATTAAATCATATTGATTAGTCTCTAATTCATTTAAACCTTCTTGACCATTATGAGCTACTTTTACTTGAAATCCTTCTAATGAGAGCAGCTCTGTTAATAATTCAGTCAGTTCAATATCATCATCTATTAATAAGATTTTTGACATAGCCTAATTCCTATAGATTATTTTGTTATAAGTAATAATTGTCCATTATTATAGCAAGCAAAACAAATTATTCTACTGTTTTTATTTGATGCCAAATCGCATCTAATTCAGCTAATTTACACTCATTTACAGTTCTTCCTGTATTTTTAACTACTTGTTCGATTTTTCTAAAGCGTTTTTCAAATTTAAGATTGGCATTTCGTAAATTTTCTTCAGCATTAGTATGATAATGACGACATAAATTTACAATTGCAAATAATAAATCCCCTAATTCTTCAGCCAATTCTTTGGAGCGATTTGGATATTGAGCCATTTCTGCTTTTACTTCATCAAGTTCTTCTTCTACTTTTTCTAACACCTCTTGCGGATTATCCCAATCGAAGCCCACTTTGGAACAACGTTTTTGCAATTTATCGGCTCGAGTAAGTGCTGGTAGTGCAAACGGAAGATCATCTAAAATAGATTGTTGATTTTTATGCTTAGCATCATTGGCTTTTTGCTGCTCCCAACTTTTTAATGCCTCTTCACTATTTTCTGCTTTCACATCGCCAAAAACATGTGGGTGGCGATAAATCAATTTATCGTGAATATCGTTTACCACATCATCAAAACTAAAAGATCCTTCTTCTTTCGCAAGCTGACTTAAAAAAACCACTTGAAGCAATAAATCACCCAACTCTTCACGCAGAGCAGATCGATCTTTAGTATGAATAGCTTCGGCAACTTCATAAGTTTCTTCTAGCAAATGGGGGAGCATTGTGTCGAAATTTTGTTTTAAATCCCACGGACAGCCGTGCTCGGGGTGGCGAAGTTGATTTACAACTTCAAGAAATTGGTCGATAGTTGCCATATTTTTCCTTTTACAAGCGGTCGATTTTTATGAAAATTTTGCAAATTCTAGCATAATAACGACCTTTTCGCTTATAATAAGGTAATTTTTAGCAAAACTAGGAACGAAATGGCAGCAGAAAAATTAACTAAGAAACGTTTAATTCAAATTGTGATAATGCTTGTTATTCTCCTTGTTGCGTTTTTTTATCGAACATATACGCATAGTTAGAGATCTGATATGTCAATAAAACATATCAAAAAACGGTAATTTATGCTTTAATAGCAAGAATTTTATTTATCCCACAACTCAATCCAAAAGGAATAAAAATGAGCTGGTTAGACAGAATTTTAGGTAGAGATTCATCATCAAGTAATACAAAATCAAAAATCCCAGAGGGAGTTTGGACAAAATGTACAAGCTGTGAGCAAGTTCTCTATAGCGAAGAATTACAACGTAATCAACACGTATGTCCAAAATGCGATCACCATATGCGTATTGATGCTCGCACACGCTTATTAAACTTATTAGACAAAGATTCAGCGGTTGAAATTGCAGCTGATTTGGAGCCGCAAGATGTGCTGAAGTTTAAGGATTTAAAAAAATATAAAGATCGTTTAACTGCGGCACAGAAACAGACCGGCGAAAAAGATTCTTTTATTGTTTTTTCAGGCACATTACACAATATGCCTGTTGTTACTGCCTCTTTTAACTTTGAGTTTATGGGCGGCTCAATGGGGTCTGTTGTTGGTGCAAAATTTGTAAAAGCAGCGGAAAAAGCCTTAGCAGAAAAAATTCCATTCATCTGTTTCTCCGCATCAGGTGGAGCTCGTATGCAAGAAGCATTATTTTCATTAATGCAAATGGCAAAAACCAGTGCAATTTTAGCGAAAATGAAAGAGCAGGGCGTACCGTTTATTTCTGTATTAACTGACCCAACCTTAGGTGGTGTTTCGGCAAGTCTTGCGATGTTAGGTGATATTAATATTGCCGAGCCGAAAGCGTTAATCGGGTTTGCAGGTCCTCGTGTTATTGAGCAAACTGTACGTGAAAAATTGCCGGAGGGCTTCCAACGTGCGGAATTCTTATTAGAACACGGTGCAATTGATATGATCGTTCCTCGTAAAGAGATGCGTGATGCTCTTGCTCGTATTTGTGCAAAATTAACCAATCAGCCAACGCCATTTAAAACGGCAGAATTGATTGTTGAAAATGTAGAATAATGAACGAATGAATACATTAATTACCCCTAAAGCCACGGATTCTTTGGAGACGTGGCTTTCCTATTTAGAACAAGCCCACAGTAAACCGATTGATATGGGCTTGGAGCGTATTACAGCCGTTGCAAAAGCGTTGGATTTACTTAATCCTGCACCTTATGTAATAACCGTTGCAGGAACAAATGGCAAGGGTTCAACTTGTCGATTATTGGAAGTTGCTTTATTAAAAGCAGGTTTTCGTGTCGGTGTTTATTCTTCGCCACATTTAATTCATTATAATGAACGGGTAAGAGTTAATGGCAATCTTCTGCCAGATAGCGATCACGTTCAATCATTTGCAAAAATTAATGAAAAAAAGACCGCTTCACTCACTTATTTTGAGTTTAGCACACTTTCTGCCTTTGAATTATTTAAGCAAAATCAATTAGATATTGTGATTTTAGAAGTCGGTTTAGGTGGACGTTTAGATGCTACTAATATTGTTAATTCAAACCTTGCGATTATTACCTCTATCGACATTGACCACGTTGCCTTTTTAGGTGATAACAGAGAAGATATCGGGCGTGAAAAAGCAGGCATTTTCCGTGAAAAGATTCCTGTGATTATCGGTGAGCCGGATTGTCCTAATTCCATTAGAGAAATTGCAGAATCGTTAAGCTGTAACGCTTTTTATCGAAATCAAGATTGGCAGTTTGAAATTAAAAACAATCTATTTCATTGGACTTCTAAAGAAAGATCCTTTAAAGATTTACCTGTGCCATTAATTCCTATCCCAAATGCAGGTACAGCACTTGCGGCATTAATGCAATTACCCGTTGAAATTGATGAG
This sequence comes from Mannheimia indoligenes, assembly GCF_036880405.1. NCBI lineage: Bacteria > Pseudomonadati > Pseudomonadota > Gammaproteobacteria > Pasteurellales > Pasteurellaceae > Mannheimia > Mannheimia indoligenes. Next base: position 125,676 of record NZ_JBAJJM010000006.1, read on the forward strand.
CAAATTATCCGAGAAGCCTTTCTTGAAGCTCAAATGATAGGGCGTTTCCAAACGCTAACGGATAAGGATTTTGAGAAATTCTCAGGACGAAAACCGGTTGCAAAAGTGATTATTGATGTGGGGCATAATCCACACGCTGCTCGTTATTTGGCAGATAAACTTGCAGAGTTAAAGCAAACAAATCAAAAAATCTATACGGTATTTAGTGCATTGGAAGATAAAGACTTATCAGGTATTGTTGAGCCGTTAGAACATTTGATTGATGAATGGCATTGTGCTGGTTTAGATTGCTGGCGAGGGCAAAGCGGTGAAGCTGTGTTGAGTAAACTGGTAAAAGTTTTACCAAATTCGACCGCTTGTAGTTATGAAAATGTGGCAACAGCAAGCCTTGTATTATTTGAGAAAGCAACCAAGCAAGATATAGTCCTGGTGTTTGGCTCATTCCATACCGTAGCCGATTTTATGCTTTGGTTAGAACAATAATCAAATTGAAGCGAAAATAAAGGCGAACTTATGTTCGCCTTTTGTTTTTTAGTAGATTAAAGCACTTTTACAATTGCTTCTGCTAACGCATCAATATTTTTGCTGGTAATACCGGCAACATTGATACGACCTGAACGCACTGCATAAATAGCAAAGTCATCTTTTAATTTATCTACTTGTTCAGGCGTTAAGCCACTGAATGAGAACATACCGTTCTGTTCGGTAATGAATGAGAAATCTTTATTTGCTCCTTTCTCTTTCAATTTTGCCACTAATTGCGTACGCATATCTTTAATGCGGTTACGCATTTCATCTAACTCTTCAATCCATAATGCTTTCAGTTCAGGATCAGCTAATGCCACTGCAACCGCACTTGCACCGTGAGCTGACGGGTTAGAGTAAAGCACACGAATGATCGATTTGATTTGCGTAAATGCACGGTTAGCATCATCTGCGTTATCCGCAATTAAGGTAAATGCACCTACACGCTCATTGTATAAACCGAAGTTTTTAGAGAATGAGCTTGCCACTAATAATTCACGGTTGTTTTTCGCAAAGGCACGTAAACCGTAAGCGTCTTCTTCTAAACCGTTTGCAAAACCTTGATAAGCAAAATCGAATAACGGTAACCAGCCTTTTCCTGCGGATAATGCTGCAAGTTGTTCCCACTGTGCCGGCGTTGGGTCAATCCCTGTCGGGTTGTGGCAGCAGCCGTGTAATAACACCACATCGCCTGCTTCTGCTTGGCTTAAGTCTGCAATTAAGTTATCCCAGTCTAATCCGTTGGTGTCTTTATTGTAGTAGCGATAACCTTTTACATTCACACCAACCGCATCAAAAATACCGTTGTGGTTTGGCCACGTTGGGGTAGAAATCCACACATTTTTCGCATTAGTATGACGTTTAATAAATTCTGCGGCAATACGCAATGCCCCTGTGCCACCTAAGCTTTGAGCCGTTTTTGCACGACCGGAGGTAATCACTTCAGCTCCTTCACCGAATAATAAAGCTTGTGTTGCCGCATTAAAGGCTTGAACGCCATCAATAGTGAGGTAGTTTTTGCTTGTTTCGGTATCTAATAAGCGTTTTTCCGCCTCTTTCACCGCTTTAACGATTGGGGTTTTGCCCTCATCGGTCATATAAACACCGATTCCAAGATTGATTTTGCCTTCACGGGTGTCGGCTTTGAATGCTTCGCCCAAACCTAAAATTGGGTCTGCCGGTGCTGCTTGAATATGACTGAACATTGACATTGGAAATCCTCTTAACAATTAAAAAACAACAGTGAATTTATACGGCTAAATGGAAAATTTAGCAAGAGGGAAAGCATAAAAAAATTAAGTTAAGCCATAAATTATTTTAATGATTTACACTTTTTAAGTATGTTTTCACAATTTTCCGATACTTTTCAATTTCTACTTTTGAATATTTTTGCTGATGTTCGTTAAAAACAGCAAGTGAGTTCAGCGTTTGCGGAGCAGATAAATATAAACGTTTTAAACTAATATAAACAGCAGGCAAGGCTCGCTTTCCATTTGCAAATGCGGTTAAATTTTGCCAATCACGCTCATCTAAAGAGATCTCTACAAGCGGTTGAAATTGCTCGAAATTTTGCAATTCCTCACAAATTTCCGTGAAAAACGGTTGAAGAGCGAAATCTCTGGCAAAAGCTTGGGTAGCTTGTTGGCTAAATTGTTTGCCTTGCTGCGAAATCGGGTAAATCATCATCGCACTGCGGTAGCCACTACTTGCTTCTTTATTCGGTGTAATTTGCACCAGCCGGAAACCACAAGATTGCCAAAAAGCGTAGAGTGGAGCAGTCAGCCCAAAGCTGACAGAGATAAAATCAAGCGGTGGTTTTTTATCTGCATTTTGCAAAATAAAGTCAGAAATTAACCGCTTGCCAATGCCTTGATTTTGCCATTCAGGCTTAACCGCAATACGGGAAATCCGTACCGAACGTAATTGACACGCCTGTGGCAGATTGCCTTGAAAGCAGAGATATTGAGCCACCAAATTGCCTTGTGGACGACGTTCGCCTAACCAAATGGTTTGCGTGAGATTTTCATCTAAATTGCCTTCATTTACCGCCCAAATACCACCGATAAGCTGATTATCTTGATATTTTGGATACAAAATTTGCTGCTCGCCATCAAACAATCGGCGTAGATCAGTTGGGGTTGTTTTGTAGTGGGCGGTGGCGAGCAGGTTGTAAAAGGCAATTTGGTTAGCAATATTTGTTGATTGTAAAGGCGAATTGCAATTCGCCCCTACGATATCGTCATTTAACAATAGCAATTCAGCCACAAATTGCTCAAGGGAGTCATTCTCGCCCCACCGTAACGGCTGAGATAATGTCCAATGCTTGAACGGCTTATTTAACATCTTCGGTAATTTCAGCTCAAACCCTCGCCCTGTGCCTTCATAGTTTTGCGTAGTCGTGATTAAAATGACTTTGTCAAAATAATCACAAAGAGTCTTTAGGAGCGGCAAAGGTAAGCTGGCGGCTTCATCAATAAATAGCCATTGATTAGGGGAAATGCTTTTGTTTTTGATTCGCTCAATTAAATTATCAGGAGCGAAAAATGGGATTTGTTGCACAGCAGAACGCCAAAAACTCGGAAGAGCAGATAAAGAGCGAGCGGTAATCAATACATTGTGCTGCTTTGCTAGTTCTGTAGCAAGCAAACCTGCTAAAGTGGATTTCCCACGTCCACGAGGGGCAGTAATTAAATGGATATTAGCATTATCAAGCGGCAGATTTTGCAAAATATTTTGCTGTTCTTCCGTTAATTTGTCAATTTTTGAGGAAATTTGACCGCTTGTAGTAGGTAACTCAGGCAAGTCAGCCTTAACTTCAAAACCAAATTTTTCCACTAATTGTTTAAAATGCTGATAGAAATTCGGGCAGGCAATAGCGTGATTTTCGTTCCAACGTAACGCATCGAAATCTAATTCGTGTTCTAAATTATTCCACTGGGGACAAAGCAAAAATAAAGTACCGTTTTCTTGAATTGTGCCGGCGAGAATGGCAAATGCCGCAAGATGAAAATTGATGCCGTTTTCCGTCCGCATCTCATAAATGGCAAAAGGGTATTCGTTTCCTAATATGGATTTTGCGTTAGAAAAGGGAATAGCTTTAAAAGAGTGATTTTCAGGAATGTAAAAATAGCCTTGTTGAGCAAGGCTAAAAGTGTGTGGATTTGTAAGAATAACTAGCGAACGCATTGTTTTATTTAAATTTTCTCTGAAATATACGGATCTTCATAGCCTAATGCTTGCATAATTTCCGTTTCAAGGCTTTCCATTTCAACCGCTTCACCTTCTTCAATATGATCGTAGCCAAGTAAATGAAGTGTGCCGTGAATAGCGAGATGAGCCCAATGAGCTTCTAAAGGTTTTTGTTGTTCTTCAGCTTCTTTTTCCATCACTTGACGGCAGATAATTAAATCGCCTAGTAATGGCATTTCAATGCCTTCTGGTACTTCAAATGGGAAAGAAAGCACGTTGGTCGGTTTATCTTTTCCTCGATAGGTTAAATTCAGCTCGTGGCTTTCGGCTTCATCTACAATACGAATGGTGATTTCACTTTCGGGGAAATCGTCTGTTTTGGCTTCAACCGCTAGGGCTTTATGTACCCAAGTATAAAATTGTTGTTCGCTTGGTAAGTTTTCGATGTTTTCGCAGGCGATCTGCAAATCAATATATAAATTTTCCATTTTTATCCTTTGCTAATTATTGCCATTTTTCGACCGCTTGTTGATCGCTCTCACGCCCTTCAATCCAACGTTCTCCCTCTTGAGTTTGCTCACGTTTCCAAAATGGAGCTCGGGTTTTGAGATAGTCCATAATAAATTCATTGGCGTGGTAGGCATCGCCTCGATGAGCCGAACTTACCCCCACCAACACAATTTCATCGCCGGTGTGGAGTTGTCCGATGCGGTGAATAACCGCAACACGCTGAATATCCCAACGGGTGCGAGCTTCATCTACAATTTCTTGTAGGGCTTTTTTCGTCATTGCAGGGTAGTGTTCAAGATATAAGCCTGAAACATTATCTCCCAAATTCATTTCACGCACTTTGCCGATAAAAAGTGTGGTTGCTCCAACAGAATGATGTTCGCTTAACCAACGGTAAATATGGTTTTGGTCAAATTCTCTTTCTTGTACTTCAATTAAGGTGGAGTTCATTTAGCCCCCTGTTACCGGTGGGAAAAAGGCGACTTCATCACCATCTTTAATCGGGCTGTCTAGTGGGGATATAGTTTGATTGATTGCCACTAATAATTTGCCTTTTTCCAATGCCAGTTGCCATTTTTTGCCTTGTTGGCTTAAATGTTCACGCAATTCTTCTGCCGTAGTGAAATTGGCTTGCACTTCTAACATATCGGTTGCCACAAGTTCACGCACTTGAGCGAAAAATAATACTTTAATCAACGTTGAAATCTCCTGATTTACCGCCGCTTTTATGTAATAGGCGAACATTTTCAATTACCATATCTTTTTGCACGGCTTTGCACATATCATAGATAGTCAGAGCGGCTACGCTTGCTGCGGTTAAGGCTTCCATTTCTACACCAGTTTTTCCAGTGAGTTTGCAAAGTGATTCAATGCGAACTTGGTTGGTTTCAGGTAACGCTTCAAGCTGCACTTCCACTTTAGAAAGCAGTAGTGGGTGGCAAAGCGGAATGAGTTCCCACGTTCTTTTTGCTGCTTGAATACCGGCAATGCGAGCGGTGGCAAAAACATCGCCTTTATGGTGGTTACCGCTGATGATCATCTGCAAGGTTTCCGGGTTCATTCGTACATAAGCTTCGGCACGAGCCACTCGGACGGTTTCTTGTTTCATTGAAACATCAACCATATTGGCTTCGCCGTTTTGGTTGATGTGGGTGAAGTTGGTCATTTATTTTGTCTCTTTAAATTTAGGTAAAAAATTAATATCGTAGGTTTTTCTGTTACTTTCTTTGCTTGTGCAAAGAAAGTAACCAAAGAAAGCACACCCTACTTCACCGCTGTCTTCGCTTTATTTGAATTTGCTTGACGGAAAAATTGAAGACTCGCCAACTTCGTTGGCTCAAACACTCAATTTTTCCTACAAATTCAAAGTCGCTCAGGCGGTTCAGAAGGGAACCCGTTGGAGCGTTACAAGCGGTTAAATTGAACTAAAAATTTGCAAAAAATCGTGATAAATGCACCGCTTGCCCGTCTGAGCGACTTGCGATTTCTAGGAAAATTTGTACTGTTTGAGCCGCTTGCGGCGAGTTTACAAATTTTCCGTGAAAGAAATCGCAACCAAACGAAGTTCGGGTCGCCTTTCTTTTGGTTACTTTTCTTTGGCGAAGCAAAGAAAAGTAACAGAAACAACGCTTGGTGGTTGTTATCCACCGATACTGGATAAATTATTCCTCACCCCACTATCCCCAATATGCAAATAGTGGTGTTCTCGTTTACCTTGTAAAGCCGATTTCAAGCGAGTTTCAAGCTGTAATTGTTGATCGTCTGACTGCAATAAATCCCGAATATCAATCCCTTCTTCGCCAAATAAGCAAAGGTGTAATTTTCCTAAGGCAGACACTCGCAGGCGATTACACGAGGCACAGAAATTCTTTTCATAAGGCATAATCAAACCGATTTCGCCTTTGTAATCTGGGTGGGATAACACTTTAGCCGGACCATCAGATACTGCTTTTGGTTGTAGCTGCCAGCCTTCTCTGAACAAACGCTCCATCACAGATTGCCCTGAAAGATGCTGCTCTTTGAAAAAGCTGTCCATTTCGCCGGTTTCCATCAGCTCGATAAAACGCATTTGAATCGGTTTATCTTTAATCCACGCTAAAAATTTATCTAACTCGTGGGCGGTGTATTGTTTCATTAACACAGCATTGACTTTGATTTTTTTATAGCCAATTTCAAAGGCTTTATCAATGCCGTTTAAAATGGATTGCAGCTTGTTTTCGCCTGTAATCAGTTGAAATTGTCGAGTATCTAAACTATCAACACTCACGTTAATATCGGTAATACCGGCTTGCTGCCAGAGTTCAACATCACGCTCCATTCGGTAGCCGTTAGTGGTTAAGGCGACTTTGCGGATGCCGGCAGTTTGTGAAAGGGTATGAGCAATTTCGGCAAAATCTTTGCGTAAAGTCGGCTCTCCGCCTGTAATACGGATTTTCTCTGTACCTAGATTAGCAAAGGCTTTAGCGATACGTTGGATTTCGTCCACTTTCAGAAATGTCTGCTTGTGCGAAGGCGGCTGGTAGCCGTTAGGCAAGCAGTAATTACAACGGAAGTTACAAACATCGGTAACGGATAATCTCAAATAGGTATATTGACGCTGAAAGCGATCAACAAGCCCAGAGATATCATTACCCACGTTCTTAATTGGGATAATAGATTGCATTTGACACCTTTCTAAACACGAGAGGACAACCCATTTCTAAGTTATCCTTTGAACAGCTGAATCACAAAGCTGTTACTGGCATAAATTCCATATCAAAAATTTGTCTTTAATTTTTAGAGTTAGGAAATAATGCTCGGAGTCTTAAATAAAATTGGTTTTATTGTAGGGGGAGAATGCTGATTAAGCAAGAGGTATATAGTGGTATATTTTAAGCTCAGATCATAACTAAATCAGGTTGGTTTGATTTATATCATTTTTTTGAATAGGTAATTTTGTTATTTTAATTTGACAATTTTTTTACTTAGGAAAAAGAATGACTGAAAATAATCAATGGTCTTGCTTGATTAATAAGCAAGGCGAGATTTTAGAATGGGAAAATAAAGCTGGAGTAGAGTATTTAACGCAGCTAGAACAACTCTGCCTCTATGCTCAAGCATTTCTTTATTCAGAGCAGACTTCATTATCTTTTTTCTATTGTTTGCCTCATCAGCATTGGCTCAAGGTTCTGCTAAAACGCCATCAAGAGTTTACATTAATACACGCAGAGCAGAGCAAATTACCATTTGAACTGAGTAAGCGAGAAATTGAGTTATTAACGTTAGTCAGCAGTGGATTGAGTAATGAAGAAATTGCAAATGAATTAAATATCAGCAAGCGTACCGTTGATAAACATATTGAAAATATTTTCTCTAAAACGAAAACAGAAAGTCGAACTTTGCTGGCTGTTTTTGCCATTACAGAGCATTTAATCTGCTTACCAACACCGGGTAAGCTAGAACAATCTATTCTTGCTACTTTTAAAATCGAACAACTTGCTTTGCAAATTGCAAATAAAAAACAACCGCTTGTAATGAATGAACCTGCAACTTTTTCGATTAATAATTATAGCCATCGCCCTATTATTCTTGGTGTACCCTATGTGGAACAGGGGATTGGACAAATTGATACCAAAGAATTACTTAATGGTACGCAACTTGCGGTAGAAAATATAAATCGGCAAGGCGGTATTAATGGGCGAGAAGTACAAATTGCCACTGCCGGTTTTTGTGTAGAGGATAAATCCAGCATATTAAATGCTTATAATGCGTTGTTGGATCAAGAAGTTGATGCGATTTCTACCGCCTATGCTTGTTATTTGCCCGAAGTTCACGAACTCATTGCAACCGAAGGCATTCCTTATTTACATATTGCTACTCATAGCGGTTCAAATAAACTTGCACAGAATTTGCCAAATAAGCGAATTGAGAATATGTTCCAAGTGTGTGCGAGCGATGTTACTTATAGCTTGGGTATTTTAAATTTTCTGCAATATTACCGTTATTATTATGCCGATTTTATGCAAAATAAAACGGTAATGATCGTAAGTGTGAAATGGCAAAAAGTGGATATTGGTATCGATACTTTATCGCACAATTTGCATAAACAAGGTTGGAATATTGAATATGTAGAGCTAGAAAAAGAGCCTGCTGCTTATCAACATCTGATGCAGCAAATTCATAATATTTCACCTTCTATTATCGTACTTGCTTCTTATTTTGCGGAAGATATTGTCCATTTTCATCAAGCCTTTATTGAAAATCCGACTAATGCAATTATTTACAGTATTTATGCACCTTCTGCATTTTTGCCACACGAACAACCTTGCGAAGGAGTATTGTGGAGTACCAATAGTGGCTTAAGCGATAACTATTTAGGGCGGCAATTTTGCCAATGTTATGAACAGTTATTCGAGCGAAAACCCACTTATTCACAAGCCAGCATTGCTTATGATCAAGCTAATATTCTAGCAAATGCTTGGAAGCAAAGTGTTTCCTCCCGTCATTTTAAAGCGGTTTCGAATATTATTCGTCAGCAACCGCATTATGGCGTAAACGGTACTTATTATTTTAATACCGATAGCCAAATCGGTTTAACTTACCCGGAAACAAAAGACTTATCAATTAGCTTGCCACAGCTTATCTATCAAATTCAGCAAGGCAGAAGTGCGGTAATTGCACCTGAGTTATTTGCTGATTCACAATTTGTGCTACCTGCTTGGTTTTCTTATAAATGATATTGAGGGAGAGTTTTCTCCCTTTTTTATTTGTTATTTTTGCCTTAGATCAAACTTCATTAACTCTTTTGAGTTAATACGTATTTTTACTTATTGTTTATAACTCTAATGAGTTAATAAAATGCCTTCGTCTTTAATTTTTAGCGTTTTTTAGTGGGGGTAGTTATATGTCTAAGATGAAAAAAATAGCCGCTTTTATTGGCATTATGGGGCTTGGTGCTGCCGTTTTAGGTGGTTCGCAATATGCGATGAAAACCACGAATTCGACTGAATTTTGTGTCAGCTGTCATTCAATGGCTCACCCGCAAGCAGAATGGGAAGGAAGTGTGCATTTCTCCAACCGAAAAGGGATTCGGGCGGAGTGTTCAGATTGCCACGTACCGCAAGATGGCTTGCACTATTTCAAAGCAAAAGTGGTTGCTTTAAAAGATGTTTGGCATACCTTTGTTACCAACAAATTGCCTGACCAAGAAGCCTATGAGGCTCACCGTTTAGAGATGGCTCAACGTGTGTGGGAGGATATGAAAGAAACAGATTCCGCGACTTGCCGTTCTTGCCATAGTTTTGATGCAATGGTGCTTTCAGAGCAAAAAGAAGCCGCACAGAAAATGCATAAACTTGCTCAAGAAACAAATCAAACCTGTATTGATTGCCATAAAGGTATTGCTCATTTTATGCCTGATATTCAAGTGGACAATGCAGCCGCTGCAGGTGAATTAGCAAAACACGGTGCAGAGTTTACCGCAAATGATAAAACGCTTTATGCTCTTGCAATGACGCCCGTTCAGCTAACACAAGGTGGCGAGATTCGCTTATTGCCTTATGCTGAATTGCATCAATGGAAAGAAGATGGCGAACAGCTAAAAGCAACTATTAATGGTTGGCAACAAGAAGGGGCAGAGTCTGTTGTGTATATGGATTTAGGCAAACGCATTATGGTTGCGCTATTACCTGATGAAGCACAAAGTAAAGTTAATATCGTAAAAACGGTTTTCGATAATGTAACTAACTCTAATTGGAAAGAAGTGAATTTTGAAGTTACCGTTCCAAAAACCGCAGTAACTGCAAATATTGCTGCCTTAAATCAATTTGGCAATAACTTAAACCAAACACATTGTAGTGGTTGCCACGCAGCAATAGGAGCTGATCACTATACTGCTAACCAGTGGATCGGTGTAGTTAATTCAATGAAAGATCGTACTTCAATGTCTGCAGATGATGTACGTGCAGTAACCATTTATTTACAACGTAACGCTAAAGATATTGCAGGCAGTTCACATTAATTTTTAACTTAGAGGATACCGAGCTTGTGAACCTAAGTCTCTAGGTGAGATATGGTAGCAAGCCGTAAAGAAGCGGAACAAGCGGTCGTTTTTTGCGAAAATTTTGCAAAAAAACCTAGCAACTTTACCAATGGATAAGCGAGAAATGGTTTATCCACTCGACTTCAGAAAGGTGTCTATTTTTAACTTAACTTCAAATGAGGTTTATTATGAAAAAGCAAGACAATATTGACGTAAGTCGTCGTGGTTTTCTAAAAAAATCATCACTTAGCTTAGCTGCCGGTGCAGGTTTTTCAACCGGTACCACAGGGGTAGTGGGTGCATTAGCATCAACCAGTGCAAAAGCAGCTGAAATGAATGCGGTTCTAACTGCCGCTCACTGGGGACCATTAGCCGTTGTGGTTGAGAACGGAAAAGTGGTGAAATCTGATTCGGCTATTGATATTTCTGTACCAAATGAATTACAGCACGTTGTGGCTGATCAAGTTCACGGCGAAGCTCGTGTGAAATATCCGATGGTGCGTAAAGGCTACTTAGAAGGTAATAAAGATACAACCTTACGTGGACGTGATGAATGGGTTCGAGTTTCTTGGGAGAAAGCCTTTGAATTAGTTCACGGAGGAATAAAATCAGCCCGTGATACACACGGTGCAACCAGTATTTTTGCAGGTTCTTATGGTTGGTATAGCTCAGGCTCATTACACGCAGCACGTACATTATTACATCGCTATATGAACTTAACCGGCGGTTTTGTTGGGGTAAAAGGCGATTATTCGACCGGTGCAGCTCAAGTTATTATGCCACACGTACTTGGTACTATTGAGGTATATGAGCAACAAACCAGCTGGGAAGTTTTACTTGAAAGTAGCGATATTATCGTGCTTTGGTCAGCAAACCCATTAACAACGCTACGTAATGCGTGGACATCAACCGATCAACAAGGTATTGAATATTTCAAAAAATTCAAAGAAACAGGTAAACGCATTATCTGTATTACCCCTGAACGTAATGAATCGGCTCAATATCTAAATGCAGAATGGCTCCCGGTGAATACAGGTACTGACGTTGCATTAATGTTAGGTATTGCACATACCTTAGTAAGTGAAGATAAACACGATAAAGCATTTTTGAAAAAATATACTGCCGGCTATGATAAATTCGAAGAGTATTTACTAGGTAAAAACGATAACCAACCGAAAGATGCCGAATGGGCAGCCAAAATTTGTGGTGTATCTGCAGAGAAAATTAAACAATTAGCCGCTGATTTCTCATCAAAACGCACGATGTTAATGGGCGGTTGGGGTATGCAACGTCAAAGACACGGTGAACAAACTCACTGGATGTTAGTTACTCTTGCTTCAATGTTAGGGCAAATCGGATTACCGGGAGGCGGTTTCGGTTTAAGTTACCACTATGCAAATGGCGGTGTGCCAACAGCAACCGGCGGTATTGTTGGGGCAATTTCAGCTAATGCAGGCGGTGATGTAGGTGAAAAAACGTGGTTAGATGATACTTCAAAAGCCTCTTTCCCATTAGCCCGTATTTCCGATGCGTTACTGAATCCGGGTAAAACCATTCAATATAACGGAACAGAAATTACTTATCCGGATATCAAAGTCATTTACTGGGCAGGGGGTAATCCATTAGTTCATCATCAAGATACGAATACGATGGTAAAAGCGTGGCAAAAACCGGATTTGATTGTCGTAAATGAATGTTATTGGACGCCAACCGCTCGTATGGCAGATATTTTATTACCGGCAACAACAAGTTACGAACGTAATGACTTAACAATGTCAGGCGACTATTCAATGATGAATATTTTCCCAATGAAACAGGTGGTTGAACCACAATTTGAAGCGAAAAGTGATTACGATATTTTTGCGGAGCTTTCTAAACGTGCCGGTGTAGAAGATAAATTTACCGAAGGTAAATCGGAAATGGATTGGCTCAAAGGTTTCTACCAATCTGCCTTTGATGCAGCCCGCAAAAACAGAGTTATTATGCCGAATTTCGATAAATTCTGGACAGAAAATAAACCTGTTACCTTTAAAGTAAGTGATAAAGCGAAAAAATGGGTACGTTATGAAGAATTCCGCAACGATCCATTACTCAATCCACTCGGTACACCATCAGGTAAAATTGAGATCTTCTCTGATGTTGTTGCAAAAATGAACTATGATGACTGTAAAGGACACCCAACTTGGATGGAACCGGAAGAGTATGCAGGTAATGTAACCGCTGAAGCACCACTGGCTTTAGTTACACCGCACCCATACTACCGTTTACACAGTCAGCTGGCTCATACCTCTCTGCGTAGTAAATATACAGTAAAAGATCGTGAGCCTGTTTTAATTCACAAAGATGATGCAGCAGCCCGAGGCATTGCTGATGGCGATATTGTGCGTGTATTTAACGCTCGCGGTCAGGTTCTTGCCGGGGCAGTCGTAACCGACGGTATTATCAAAGGAACAGTTGCTATTCACGAAGGGGCTTGGTATGACCCGGCAGATGCAGGTCAAAGCGAAAAACCATTATGTAAGTTTGGCTGCCCTAACGTACTAACCCGTGATGAAGGCACATCAAAACTGGCACAGGGTAACTCTCCAAATACTGCAATAGTGCAAGTTGAGAAATTCACCGGCGAAGCACCGGAAGTAACAGTCTTTAAAGAGCCTAAATACACAGAGGCTTAATAGCGAAAAAAGCACAGAGTTTAAACTCTGTGCTTTTTTGCTTACAAGCGGTTATATTTCTTCAATTTTTTGCAAATCTTTCTATTTTTTTGACCGCTTGTTACAATAATGCACTTTTATTTTTTCAGGTGTATTTTATGACAACCCTTACTTGGTACGGCAAAGAAGAAGCCGTAAAAAAAGCCAAACAAACCCCATATTGTCTATTGCGTGAGTTGCCGGATTTTTCGCATAATATTGCCCGACAGCCGACAGCCGACAGCTCAGCTTCTGCTGAAACCTTATCTAATGTCAAGCAAAATTTAATTATTCAAGGTGATAATTTATCAGCCTTAAAATCTCTTTTGCCCTTTTATGCCGGGCAAGTCAAATGTATTTTTATTGATCCTCCCTATAATACAAAATCTGCCTTTACCCACTACGATGATAATTTAGAGCATTCCGTTTGGCTTTCAATGATGTATCCGCGTCTTGAAATTTTACGGGAATTGCTTGCTGAAGATGGCTCAATTTGGATCACGCTTGATGATAACGAAAGCCACTATTTAAAAATTATGCTCGATGAAATTTTTGGGCGGAAGAATTTCATTTCTAACTTAATTTGGGAAAAGAAAAGGAAACCATCTTTTTTAGGCAAAGTTGGTAAAGTTACAGATAATTTATTTTGTTATGCAAAAAACAAAAATAAATTAAATGACTTAACTTACCTTGAGACTTCAGGTGATGAAACCTATCCATTATACAATGCTGGAAATCCAAGAGAAATTTTGGTTTTCCCACCCCATTCTATAAAATTTAAAAAACACAATGATGGATTATATAAGCCTGCTATTTTTTCTAAAAAAACGAGTTCTATTACGTTGATTTCAGAATTAATTATTGAAGAACAATGGAATAAAAATACGGTAGAAATTGAAGGTGAGTGGCGGTATAGCCAAAACAGTGTTAATGAGCAATTAAAAAACGGTGATTACTATATTATAAAAAGTTTAGACTTTCGACCAAGGAGAGTATTTGAACGAAGTGCGGAAAAGAAAAAAATTCATAATTTAATTAGTCGAACTCATTATGATATGGCAACAAATGAAGACTCTGCTAGTGAACATCTAGAATTATTTGGTGAGGATATTGCAGAAGATTCATTTGATTATCCTAAACCTGAAAAATTAATTCAATTTGTATTAGAAACATCGACTGAACCACACGACCTTGTCCTCGATAGTTTTCTTGGTTCAGGTACAACCGCAGCAGTTGCTCATAAAATGAACCGTCGTTATATCGGTATTGAGATTGGCGAACACGCTAAAACCCACGTAGTACCTCGTTTGAAAAAAGTGATTGAGGGAGAACAAGGTGGTATTTCAAAAGCGGTAGGTTGGCAAGGTGGTGGATCGTTTCGCTTTTGTGAATTAGGAGAGGAAGTATTTGACGCATTCGGTTCACTTAATCCGAACATTCGTTTTGAAGATTTAGCTGCTCATATTTGGTACTTGGAAAATCATTTCCCTTTGCAAAAAAATACCGAAAAATCACCGCTTGTCGGTACTTTCAACGGCAAAGCCTACTATTTGTTATATAACGGAATTTTAGGCGATAAACGTCCGCAGAGCGGTAATGTGCTGACACGAAAATTAATGGCAGAGTTGCCATACTTTACTGAATTTATGCAACAGGGAATGGATATTGTGGTATATGGCGAAGCCTGTCGTTTAGGAGAGGCACAGTTAGCTGAAAAGAAAATTACATTTAAACAAATTCCGTATGATGTAACAGCTCGTTAATGGTGGGAGGAAAAATGAAATTAAAAAATTACCAAAATGAGGCATTAAACCGTGTCAGCCACTATTTTTCGGCTTGTTTACATTCTGATGCAAAAACCGCTTTTAGCCAAATCCAACCTGAATATAGTTACAAGATCCCAAGTGAACACAGTAATTTGCGTGATGTGCCTTATGTTTGTGTACGAATTCCAACGGGTGGCGGTAAAACATTGTTAGCCTCGCATAGCATTGCCCGTATTGCAAGGCAGTATTTGGATTGCGATTTCCCTGTTACTTTGTGGCTAGTGCCTTCTCGCACCATTAAAACCCAAACCGCAGAAGCGTTGAAAAATCCACAACACCCTTACCGTGCGGCACTTGATAAAACCTTTAACCGAGAAGTAATGGTTATTGAGTCTGAAGATTTTGATTTACTTCGCCCACAAGACTTTGGCAATAAGGCGATTGTAATCGTTTCTACTATTCAAAACTTTCGGGTAGAAAATCAAGATGGGCGAAAAATTTATGCCTTTAATGAAAAATTAACGGCTCATTTTGAGCGTTTACCAATCTATATTCAGACAAATTTAGAAAAAATTTCAACAACAGATCTACAAGAAAACGGTTTAGCCGCCAAACAAGCGGGCAAAATTAAGTGTTCTTTTGCAAATTTGTTGCGAGCCTATCAACCTTTGATCATTGTTGATGAAGCCCATAACGCTCGAACTTCACTCTCTTTTGATGTGTTATCTCAACTTTCCCCAGCGGCTATTTTAGAATTTACTGCTACACCAAACACAGATAGAAAAACAGGGAGTAATGTGTTGTACCACGTTTCAGCAAGTCATCTAAAATCAGAAGAGATGATCAAATTACCGATTGTGCTGACCGAACATCACAACTGGCAACAAGCAATAGATGGAGCAGTAATTAGCAGAGGAGCATTAGCACAAAAAGCACAGTATGAGAGCGATTATGTTCGTCCACTTGTGTTATTTCAAGCTGAGCCTAAAAACGGCAAAGTAACAGTAGAAGTTTTAAAACAGTATTTAATTGATGAATTAAAAATTGATGAAGAAGAAATTGCTATTGTTACGGGTAATCAGCACGAATTAGATAATATCGATTTATTTAATCCACAATGTAAGATCAATTACATCATCACGGTTGAGGCATTGAAAGAAGGGTGGGATTGCCCGTTTGCCTATATTTTTTGCTCCGTGCAAAATGTTTCCTCAAGTAAGGAAGCGGAGCAGTTGTTAGGGCGAGTATTGCGAATGCCTTATGCTAAACGCCGTCAAATTGAAGATTTAAACCGTGCTTATGCTCATCTTTCCTCTAAGTCGTTCGGCGAAACGGCTCGTAATTTACAAGATAAATTGATTGGAATGGGGTTTGAAGCATTAGAAGTAGCTGAAATGCTCCGCATTCCACAACAAGAGAATTGGATTAGTGAGAATGAAGGGGATTTATTCTATACGCCGACAACAGTTTTAGCATTAACGCAATTCCCTGAAATGACGGATTTAAGTGAAGCAGAACGTTCTCAACTCAAAATTACCGAGCAAGAAGGTAGCATTTTAGTGCAAGTAAAAGGTAATTTAAGTGAAAAGTTAGAAAAAGCGTTGATCCAAACTGCAACCGGTAAGAAAAAAGAACAAATTGAGCAACAATTACAAATTCACCAAAATAGAGTTGAAATATTCGCTTCTCCTGCCAAAAAAGGTGAAATATTTAAAGTAATACCTCAACTTTGTATGAATATTCAAGGCGAGTTAGATTTAGCTGATTCACAAGTGCTATTAGATTACCAAAGTTGGAATTTATTGGATTACCCCGCCAAACTTGATGGTTTTAGATTACAAGAGAATAGCCAAAGTTTTGAAATTGATGTGGAAGATAAACGGGTTTCTTACCATTTTAATCAACAACAACTTAGCTTTTCTGATGATTGGCTGGAACTAACCGAGCAAGATTTTATCCGTTGGTTGGATAAACAAGTGCGTTTAACTGATATTCCTCAAGCTATAATGTTAAGATTTTTGCAATTATTGATTTCAGATTTACTGAAAAATGTAGAAATCACTTTAACTCAGTTAGTTCAACATAAATTTGCATTGGCTCGGGCTATTTCAGATTTGATTAATCGTTATCGGGCTTTAGCTCAAAAAAATTGCTATCAACAAACGCTATTTGGTGATAATGAAGAAGTAGAAATCTGCCTAAATGAGCAGTATCAATTTAGTTTTACACCAGAAAAACTAGCACCACAACCGCCTTTTTATGTAGGACGTTACAAATTCAACAAACACTATTTTGCTCAAATTGAAGAGTTGAAAGCAAGTGGGGAAGAATTTGATTGTGCCGTTGCGATTGATTCATTGCCTCAAGTGAAATATTGGGTAAGAAATCCTGTAAAAAGAGGGTTTTCTTTACCATTAGCTCATCAGAATTTTTATCCTGATTTTATTGTAGAGCTTATTGATGGTCGAATTTTAATTGTGGAATATAAAGGGGAACAATTAAAAAGTAATGAAGATTCTAAAGAAAAAGCCTTAATTGGCAATCTTTGGGAGAAATTAAGTCAAGGAAAAGGCTTATTTATTATGGCTGTAAAAAGCGATGAAAATGGTCAAGATGTTAGAACACAGCTGCTAAATAAATTAGCCTGATTTGCAAATTTTATGCAAAATATAACCGCTTGTAGAAACAAGCGGTTTAATTTTTTCGATTTTTTGCAAGTTATGCTTTATCCATTGGCTCAAAATCACGTTTAGTTTCGCCAGTGTAGATTTGGCGAGGACGGACAATCTTGATATTACCTTGTAGATACATCTCTTTCCAGTGAGCAATCCAACCAACGGTTCTAGCTAACGCAAACATTACGGTAAACATTGAGGTTGGAATACCGATTGCTTTGAGTACGATACCGGAGTAGAAGTCCACATTCGGATAAAGTTTGTGTTCGATAAAGTACGGATCACTTAACGCAATACGCTCTAACTCCAACGCAACTTCAAACAATGGATTATCAATATTGAGTTCTTTCAATACTTCGTGGCAGGTCTCACGCATTACCTTCGCTCGAGGATCGTAGTTTTTATATACACGATGCCCGAAGCCCATTAAACGGAATGGATCGTTTTTATCTTTCGCACGGGCGATAAATTCCGGAATGCGATCAACTGTACCAATTTCTTCTAACATATTGATACAAGCCTCATTCGCCCCACCGTGTGCAGGTCCCCAAAGGGAAGCAATACCTGCGGCAATACAAGCAAACGGGTTTGCACCGGAAGATGCAGCGGTACGCACTGTGGAGGTGGACGCATTTTGTTCGTGGTCAGCGTGTAAAATGAAGATTTTATCTAACGCACGTTCTAAAACAGGGTTCACCACGTAAGGCTCGCACGGGGTAGCAAACATCATATATAAGAAGTTACCTGCATAAGATAAGTGGTTTTGTGGGAACATAAATGGTTGACCGATGGAATATTTATAACACATCGCAGCAAGGGTTGGGATTTTAGCTAACAAACGAATTGCGGTAAGTTCACGGTGGGCTTGATTATTAACATCGATAGAGTCGTGGTAGAAGGCTGCTAATGCACCACTTACCCCACACATTACTGCCATTGGGTGAGAATCTCGACGGAAACCGGAGAAGAATTTAGTGAGTTGCTCGTGTACCAACGTGTGTTTTTTGATAAGTTGAACAAAGTCTTTATATTCTTCTTTAGTTGGACGCTCGCCAAATAAGAGCATATAGCCTACTTCTAAATAGTCAGAATGTTTTGCCAGTTGGTCAATCGGGTAGCCTCGATAAAGTAAAACCCCTTCATCGCCATCTACATAGGTAATCTTTGATTCACAAACGGCAGTTGAAACCAAACCGGGATCGTAAGCGAACAATTTATGTTTTAAAAAAGGCTGAATATCTACGTTTTGATACCCTAGCGTACCTTTTTTCATAGTAAGTTCAATTTTTTCACCAGTCTCTAGTGTTAATGTTGCTGCTGACATATATGCTCCTTTTTTATTTTAGGTTTGCCAATAAACTAGATTATTTTTAACAGAATAACAATATTTTTTTATAATTCATTTACAAAATGTGCGTTGGATCACAAATCTTAATTTAGAGAAATTCTCTTTATTTACATTTATACATTTACTGTTTATAGTTGATTTGTTATTAAACTGTAAATTTCATTTTTCGTCATTCGAGGGGGAGAAAATGCCTACACAAGTCCAAATTCCACAAGGCGAAACCATTCAACTGAACCAAGACGGTTCTTTGCAAGTTCCTGATAATCCTATTATTCCTTTTATTGAAGGCGACGGCATCGGCGTGGATGTAACCCCTGCGATGAAAGTAGTGTTAGATGCTGCGGTTGAAAAAGCCTATCAAGGCAAGCGTAAAATTGCTTGGATGGAAATTTACGCAGGTGAAAAAGCAAACAACCTTTATGGTGAAAATACTTGGTTGCCGGATGAAACCTTAGAGCTGATTCGTCAATACCACGTTGCCATTAAAGGCCCGTTAATGACACCGGTCGGTGGCGGAATTCGTTCACTGAATGTGGCAATGCGTCAAGGTTTGGACTTATACAACTGCCTTCGCCCAATCCGCTATTACGATGGTACACCAAGTCCGGTTAAACACCCTGAATTAATTGATATGGTGATTTTCCGTGAAAACTCGGAAGATATTTACGCTGGGGTTGAGTGGGTAGCCGGTTCGCCTGAAGCAAATAAAGTAATTGAGTTCTTACAAAAAGAAATGGGCGTGAAGAAAATTCGCTTTACTGAAGATTGCGGTATCGGCATTAAACCTGTTTCTAAGCAAGGTACGCAACGTTTGGTACGAGCAGCCTTACAATATGTCATTGATAACAACCGTAAATCGCTCACCTTAGTTCACAAAGGTAATATTATGAAATTTACCGAAGGGGCATTTAAAGAGTGGGGCTACCAAGTTGCGGAAGAATTCGGGGCTAAATTAATAGATAAAGGTCCTTGGATGAGTTTAACCAATCCAAAAACAGGCGAAGAAATCATTATTAAAGACAGTATTGCCGATGCCTTCTTACAGGAAATTTTATTACACCCAACTGAATATGATGTCATTGCCACCTTGAACCTAAACGGCGATTACATTTCAGATGCTTTAGCAGCTCAAGTAGGCGGAATCGGTATTTCTCCGGGGGCTAATATCGGTTATGAAGCGGCTATTTTTGAAGCGACTCACGGCACTGCACCGAAAATTGCAGGGCAAAATAAAGGCAATCCGGGTTCTTTAATCTTAAGTGGTGAGATGATGTTACGCCATTTAGGCTGGACAGAAGCAGCAGATTTAGTGGTGAAAGCGGTATCGAAAACCATTGCAGATAAAACAGTAACTTTTGATTTTGCTGAAATGCTAGAAGGTGCAACATTACGTTCAACATCAGAGTTTGCACAAGACATCATTGCAAATATGTAACTCAAGGATAAGGAGTAAGTTATGGCAAATTTTATAGAAAATTATCAACAACAAGTTGATGAACGTGCAAAATTAGGTGTTGTTCCACAGCCATTGAATGCAGAACAAACTGCACAGCTAGTTGAGTTACTGAAAAATCCACCTGCCGAACAAGCGGTCTTTTTATTAGATCTTTTTACAAATCGTATTCCTGCAGGCGTAGATGAAGCCGCTTACGTGAAAGCCGCCTTTCTAGCCGATATTGTAAAAGGGGGAACTTCATCGCCGCTTATTTCACCCGATCACGCGGTGAAATTATTAGGCACAATGCAGGGTGGTTATAATATTGAAACCTTGCTACTGGCATTAGATAAACCGGAGCTTGCCCCTATTGCGGTAGAAGCCTTATCCAAAACATTATTGATGTTTGATAATTTCCACGATGTAAAAGAACGTGCAGAACAAGGCAATCAATTTGCAAAACAAGTGTTAGTGTCCTGGGCTAATGCCGATTGGTTCACTTCTCGTCCGAAACTCGCCGAAAAACTGACTGTTACCGTATTTAAAGTAACAGGTGAAACAAATACTGACGATCTTTCCCCAGCCCAAGATGCTTGGTCTCGCCCTGATATTCCACTTCACGCTCAAGCAATGCTTAAAAATGAACGTGATGGCATTTTCCCTGATGACAACGGACACATTGGTCCAATTAAACAGTTAGAAGCGTTGAAGGAAAAAGGCTTTCCTTTAGCTTATGTAGGCGATGTAGTGGGAACCGGTTCTTCCCGTAAATCAGCAACCAACTCGGTGCTTTGGTTTATGGGGGAAGATATTCCTTATATTCCGAATAAGCGTGCCGGTGGTATTGTGTTAGGCGGTAAAATTGCTCCGATTTTCTTTAATACCCTCGAAGATGCAGGTTCTTTACCGATTGAGGTGGACGTTACCCAACTCAATATGGGCGATGTAATCGACATTTATCCTTACGAAGGCAAAATCCGTAAGCACAATTCTGATGAAGTATTAGCCGAGTTTGATTTAAAAACTGAAGTATTACTTGATGAAGTGCGAGCTGGTGGACGTATCCCGTTGATTATCGGGCGTGGCTTAACACACAAAGCGAGAGTTGCATTAGGTTTACCAGAAAGTGATGTATTCATTAAACCTCAAGCTGTTTCTGAAAATGATAAAGGCTACACACTTGCACAAAAAATGGTAGGGCGTGCTTGTGGTGTGGAGGGGGTTCGTCCGGGTCAATACTGCGAACCAAGAATGACCTCTGTTGGCTCACAAGATACTACTGGGCCAATGACGAGAGATGAGCTAAAAGATTTAGCCTGTTTAGGTTTCTCCGCAGATTTAGTGATGCAGTCTTTCTGCCATACCGCTGCTTACCCAAAACCTGTTGATGTAGTTACCCATCACACCTTGCCTGATTTTATTATGAATCGTGGTGGTGTTTCACTTCGCCCGGGTGATGGGGTAATTCACTCTTGGCTAAACCGAATGTTATTGCCTGATACCGTTGGCACAGGTGGCGATTCGCATACTCGTTTCCCAATCGGTATTTCATTCCCGGCAGGTTCAGGTTTAGTGGCTTTTGCTGCAGCAACAGGCGTGATGCCGTTGGATATGCCGGAATCAGTATTGGTGCGTTTTTCTGGCACAATGCAACCGGGCATTACGTTGCGTGATTTAGTTCACGCCATTCCATATTATGCGATTCAGCAAGGCTTGCTAACCGTTGAGAAAAAGGGCAAGAAAAACATCTTCTCAGGGCGTATCCTTGAAATTGAAGGATTAGAAGATCTGAAAATCGAGCAAGCCTTTGAGCTTTCAGATGCCTCTGCGGAACGTTCTGCGGCAGCTTGTACCATCAAACTCAACAAAGAGCCGATTATTGAGTATCTCAACTCAAATATCACGCTGTTAAAATGGATGATTGCCGAAGGTTATGACGATAAACGCACCCTTGAACGCCGTATCGCTAATATGCAAGCCTGGTTGGATAATCCTGAATTGTTAGAAGCGGATGAAAATGCGGAATATGCGGCAGTTATTGAGATCAACTTAGATGAAATCAAAGAGCCGATTGTCTGTGTGCCGAACGACCCTGACGATGCTCGTCTGCTTTCTCAAGTACAAGGCGATAACATTGATGAAGTCTTTATCGGTTCTTGTATGACCAATATCGGGCACTTCCGTGCAGCAGGTAAATTACTCAGCCAAGTAAAAGGGGAGTTACCAACCAAACTTTGGATTGCTCCACCAACTAAAATGGATGCAGCATTATTAACCGAAGAAGGCTATTACAGCATTTACGGTAAAAGTGGTGCTAGGGTTGAAATGCCTGGTTGCTCACTCTGTATGGGTAACCAAGCACGTGTAGCGAATAATGCTAACGTAGTTTCAACATCGACGAGAAACTTTCCGAACCGTTTAGGGCAAGGGGCGAATGTTTACCTTGCTTCAGCAGAACTTGCAGCTGTATCGGCGTTATTAGGCAAATTACCAACACCGGAAGAATATCTTTCTTATGTAAACAGCTTACAAAATGAGAAAGATGATATTTACCGCTATATGAACTTCGATCAAATTAACAGCTATGTGAAAAAAGCGGATAATGTGATTATTCAAACTGCGGTGTAATTCCCATCATTAAAGCAATAATCCGACCTTATGGTCGGATTATTTTTTCTATTCCTAAAACTATTGCTCTAGCATTCTCAAAAATTCTCTCAAACTTAAGCATTGTACACCGTCATAACTATTGCCATCAAATTCGTCCATTGTAACTACATACTTAGGGTAGTTATCTTGAATTTTGAGTAAATTGCCAAACTCTCGCTCTAGTGTTTTTTCTTCGTTAATCGTCAGTGTTGCTTGCACATAAATTCGCTCGCCTGCTTTTTCAGCTACAAAATCAATTTCTTGATTATTTAGTCCACCAATTTTGACATTATAGCCTGCAATTTGCAGATGGTTGAAAATGGTATTTTCCAGCAACTTGCTTCTGTCTTGTACTCGATAACCTATCAGAGCATTTCTCAGTCCAATATCTTCAAAATAGTATTTCTCACCGATTTCAAAAATCCGTTTTCCCTCAATATCATAACGTGGCACTTTATGTATTAGGAACGCATTCGTGAGGTAATCCACATAGTTTTGGACTTGCGTGCTGCTTGTCGAAATCTTTTGTGATTTCAGAAAATCGCTAATTTTCTTAGCTGAAAACAAATTCCCGATATTATCTGCAAGAAATAGCGTTAATTGCTCCAAAAAAGGTACATTTCGCAGGGCATAGCGATTGACAATATCCCGCACGGCAATGGTCGAATAAATATTCTTTAAATATTCAAATACAATATTGTCTTGCAAGGGCAAGTCTTTCAAATAAGGCAAACCACCATATTTAAGGAAGTGGGAAAGGGCTTTGTTGCTATCTTCCAATTTCATAAATTCCAAAAATTCAAAATAGGACAATGAGTGGACATTAATTTCAATCGAGCGACCACTCAACGCTCCCACAATATCTCGGGAAAGTAAATGGGCATTACTTCCCGTACAATATAAATCCAACTCATCGTCTAATAATAGCGAACGCAGAGCAGCCTCGAAATCGCTGATTTCTTGGATTTCATCAATAAAAATGTAGTTTTTTTGCCCGTTCTTTTTTTGAGCTAATACAAACTCCTCAAGATCTTTGGCAGTCTTTAAGGTGCTAAATGCTAAATCTTCTTTATTGATATAAATGAGGTTTGCTTGTTCATCACTTGCCTGAATTTCTTGCATAATTTGAAATAGCAGGTAACTTTTTCCTACCCGCCGTTGTCCAGTAAATACTTTAATTAGTGATTTACCGATAAAAGGACGAACTCGCTCTAAGTAGCGTTTGCGATAAATAAGATCTTTTTTCATTATACCCTCTCTATTTTATGATTGTAACTTTACGCTTAAATATAAAAAGTTTCAATCATAATTGAAACTTTTGTATTTTTTACCAAAAGTTACATTCTTAAATTAAATTTTCCAAATGCCATTTTGCAAAATTTTCCAGAAATTTAACCGCTTTATACCGCTTGCAGTTGCAACTTACCAATTAATCCAGTAAATTCCATTCAATTTTATAAAATAAAGGCACGAATTAATGAACACAACATTAGAACAAGGCAAATTTGTTTTTCTCGACAAACCAGAAAACACAATCACGACCGCAGCTCACTGGGGGGCATTAAATGTAACCCTTGAAAATGGCAGAGTAGTGAAATCGGAAGGTAGCTTAGCCAAAAATCATCAAAACGAATTACAAGATGTGGTTGCCGATCAGCTTTATAGCCCTGTGCGAGTTAAGTGTCCGATGGTTAGAAAAGGCTACTTAGAAGGTGATAAAGACACTACCTTGCGTGGGCGAGATGAATGGGTTCGAGTTTCTTGGGATAAAGCCTTTGAGCTTGTTTCAAATGAAATTCAACGTGTTCGCCAACAATACGGTAGTGAATCGATTTTTGGTGGCTCTTACGGCTGGTATAGTTGTGGCTCATTACACGCTTCTCGCACACTGTTGCAACGTTACTTAAATGTAACGGGGGGATTTATAAATAGCAAAGGCGATTATTCCACCGGTGCGGTACAAGTGATTATGCCTTATGTGCTAGGGAATATTGAAGTTTATGCTCAACAAACCAGTTGGCATACAATTGTAGAAAATACAGAATTATTGGTGATTTGGTCGTCTAACCCACTCAATACTTTACGCATTGCGTGGACATCTGCCGAACCGGAAGGCATTGATTATCTGGCTAAAATCAAAGCCAGCGGCAAACGTATTATTTGTATCGACCCTGTAAAAAGTGAAACCTGCCAATTTTTAGAGGCAGAGTGGTTGCCAATTAATACAGGTACTGATGTTGCATTGATACTGGGTATCGCTCATACTTTAATTAGTGAGAACAAGCACGATCACGACTTTTTAGCGAAATATACCATCGGTTTTGAGCAATTTGCCGATTATGTGTTAGGAAAAACCGATAATCAACCAAAAACGGCTGAATGGGCGAGCAAAATTTGTGGCATTGATGCTGAAACAATTAAAGAATTGGCTCACGCCTTTATCGCCAATCGAACAATGCTGATGTCAGGCTGGGGCTTGCAACGTTTGCAACACGGCGAGCAGAGCCATTGGGCGTTAGTTACCCTTGCCGCAATGCTAGGGCAGATTGGCTTGCCGGGTGGTGGTTTTGGTTTAAATTATCGCTATTCCACTAACGGATTAAATGCTAATTCCGGTATTCGTTTAGGGGCAATAAATGCAGGTAAGCCAAATCTGAATATGCCGTTTTTCCCGGTTGCTCGTATTGCTGATGCATTACTTAACCCAAATCAGACTTACGATTACAACGGGCAAACTTTAGTTTACCCTGATGTAAAATTAGTCTATTGGGCTGGAGGAAACCCATTTGCTCACCACCCTGATACCAACTATTTGGTAAAAGCGTGGCATCAGCCTGAAACCGTGATCGTTAATGAATGTTACTGGACGCCAACCGCCCGAATGGCAGATATTGTACTACCGGCTACCACAAGCTATGAACGCAATGATTTAACCGTAGCCGGGGATTATGTGGTGAAACATATCATACCAATGAAACAAGTCGTTCCACCGCAGTTCGAGGCAAAAAACGACTACGATATTTTTGCCGAGTTGGCGAAACGAGCAGGCAAAGAGCAAGAGTTCACCGAAGGTAAGAGCGAAATGGATTGGCTGAAAGAGTTCTACCAAATAGCCTATGATGCTGCAGAAAAAATCAATACGCCATTCCCAACCTTTGATGAATTTTGGACAGAAAACAAAGTACTCAGTTTTGAAACAGAAAATCAAAATAACACTTTTATTCGCTATCAAGATTATCGTAATGACCCGATTAAGCACAAACTGGCAACACCATCAGGCAAAATCGAGATTTTCTCTGAAACCGTAGCGAATATGAATTACGATGATTGCAAAGGACATCCAACGTGGTTTGAGCATCAAGAATATTCAGGCAAAACAAACGAAGTTGAACCTCTTGCGTTAGTAACACCACATATTAAATACCGATTACACAGCCAGTTAGCCTATTCTTCACTTCGTCAATATTACGAAGTAAACGGACGAGAGCCGGTGTTGATTCATACTCAAGATGCCGCTGAACGAGGCATTACAAGCGGTGATATTGTGCGAATTTTTAACAAACGCGGACAAGTATTGGCAGGTGCGGTGGTTACTGATGGCATTATCAAAGGCACAGTTGCTCTTTATGAAGGAGGTTGGTACGACCCACAAGATTTAAGCCAACCAAACACTTTATGCTTAAACGGTAATCCAAATGTGCTAACTAAAAATGATGGTTCATCAAAACTAGGGCAGGGCAATGCACCGAATACTACAACCGTTCAGGTAGAGAAATTTGAGATGGAAGCTCCCGAAGTCGCAGTGTTTAACCCACCTATTTAAATAAATCAGGGAAATACAACATTACTGTATTTCCCTGATTTATATAGCGACTACGGAAGAAGACTAACCTTATCTAATTGATTATTTTCATTATAAATAAATTGTAGGTACTGATTTTTATAATGTTGAGCAATACATAGCTCCCCACATATTGCATATTCATAACCTACTTGTTTTAATAAATCTAATAGAGCCTCTCGTTTAGGAATTTGATTTTTCATCGTGTCATCCCATACCTCAAATAAAATTGGAGGAAAACCGCTTCTTTCCAACCACATCAACCCACCACTGATGACTTCTAATTCCATACCCTCTACATCAATTTTAACTATGCTAGCAGCAGGTAAATTCAATTCATCAAGTGTGGTAAGTGGAACATTTTCATAAGTAGTAAATTCTTCATTTTTCCAGCCCTGTTCTTGGCGTATAAATTCATCTAAGGATAAAGCCCCCACATTGCCAGTGTCTTTCAAAGAAAGAAAAGGAATTTTCAAACTGCCAGTTGTATTTCCTATTGCAGTATGGTAGGCAAAACAGTGTTGGCTTAGGT
Organism: Mannheimia indoligenes; assembly: GCF_036880405.1. Lineage (NCBI taxonomy): Bacteria > Pseudomonadati > Pseudomonadota > Gammaproteobacteria > Pasteurellales > Pasteurellaceae > Mannheimia > Mannheimia indoligenes. The sequence continues at coordinate 152,858 of NZ_JBAJJM010000006.1, forward strand.
CATTAGCAAAAATATTACCACACAGTTGGTAGTACACATTACGTTGTGCTTCTATACTGTGTACTTCCCCCCCCCCCCGATTAGAGGCATTTTTTTGGATCATTTTGCCGACAGGAACACTAACTGCACCTAAATTTGCTCCAATATCAACAAAAATAGGACGTTCTATTTTACGTAAAAATAGCCCTATAATATCTAGCAAAAGAGGTTCCCAACTTTTGCCTTCACGTAAATGTTGGCTAATATAATCCGGACCGCTATGTAATAAAAATTGAACGTCATTGACAGGATATAAACGAATGCTCATAAAACATATCTCTAGTATATAATTAGGAGTAAAACATTATATCCAGGTTTCAATCTAAAAGCCATTTCACCGAACTTATAATTTAAGTAATATAAGCGGTGCTTTTTTGTAACTTTTTTGCAAAATTTCACCGCTTGTTAGCCCACATAATATGGTATAGTAAGCTATTTTTAGTCATCTCCATAATTCTTATGAAAAACAAATTCCTTACCATCGCCGCCCTTAGCGGACTTTTCACCGTTGCCTTTGGGGCTTTTGCCAGCCACGGGTTATCACAACATTTAGAGCCGAAAGCTTTGGGCTGGATTGAAACAGGCATTAAATATCAAATGTTCCACACCATTGCTATTCTTGCACTTGGCTTATTCCAAATTGCAAATTTCTCGCAAAATCCGCCCACTTGCAGAGCCAAAGCCTTGAATATTATCGGCGGCAGCTGGGCATTAGGGATTTTACTTTTTAGCGGTAATCTCTATCTACGAGCGTTAGATGTGCCAACGATTCATTGGCTGACACCGATTGGTGGGCTATGCTTTATGCTTGGCTGGGCTGCGTTAATTTATGTGAGTGTGAGAAGTAAAAATGTTTAATAAATTAGCCCTTTATTGCCGTGCCGGTTTTGAAAAAGAAGTAGCAGGGGAGATCAGCGACAAAGCCGCCCAACTTGGCGTTTTTGGCTTTGCTAATCTTAAAGAAAATAGTGGTTATGTAATTTTTGAGTGTTATCAGAATGGCGATGCTGACCGCTTAGCTCGAGAGCTAAAATTTGAACAACTCATTTTTGTTCGCCAAATGGTTGTAGTTGGGGATTTGTTACAAAATTTACCTGAAAATGACCGAATTTCACCGATTTTAAACCAATATACAGAGTTAAATCCTCGAAACAGTTCTGAGATTTTTGTGGAAACGCCCGACACCAATGAGGCAAAAGAATTATTAACGTTCTGTCGTAAATTTACCGTGCCTCTACGTTCTGCATTGAAAAAACAAGGTTGGCTAACCAAAACAGAAAATGCAAAGGGCAGTGTGAGCTTGCACATTTTGTTTGTGCGTTCCGGAGCGTGCTATGTGGGCTACGCTTATAATCACAATAAATCACCGTTTTTTATGGGGATTCCACGTTTAAAATTCCCTGCGGAAGCCCCAAGCCGTTCAACCTTAAAATTAGAAGAGGCGATTTTAACTTTTATTCCACAAGCGGAAGAGAAAAAACGTTTTAATGATACGATGACAGGCGTGGATTTAGGAGCTTGTCCGGGCGGTTGGACTTATCAATTAGTCAAACGTGGGGTGTTTGTATATGCGGTCGATCACGGCAAAATGGCAGCAAGCCTGCACGAAACAGGACGAATTGAACATTGCCCAGAAGATGGTTTTAAATTCCAACCACCCAAACGTAAACAAATTGATTGGCTCGTATGCGATATGGTGGAGCAACCAATGCGTATCGCCAAATTAATGGCGAAATGGCTGATTAACGGTTGGTGTCGAGAAACGATTTTCAACCTAAAACTGCCAATGAAAAAACGCTATCAAGAGGTGCAACTTTGTTTGCAATACTTAGAAGAAGAGTTGGAAAAACAAGGGTTTTGGTTCAAAATTCAAGCTAAACATCTCTATCACGATCGTGAAGAAATCACGGTGCATATTGCTGTGATGGGGAAATCGGAAAAATAAACTCACAAGCGGTAAAATTTTCACAAAATTTTGCAAAATTCTTGTAAAATCAGACCGCTTGTAACCAATAAACACAACAAAAAGGAAAGAATATGACATTAAGAATCGGAATTGTCGGTGCCGGCGGCAGAATGGGGCGTAATCTTATCACTGCAGTGCAAAATGCTGAAGGGGTAGAGCTAGGTGCAGCGTTTGAGCGTAAGGGTTCATCGTTAGTTGGAGCGGATGCCGGAGAATTAGTCGGCATTGGCAGCTTAGGTGTTGTGGTGTCAGATGATGTGGCAAAAAACGCCGATAAATTCGACCTATTAATTGATTTCACTCGTCCGGAAGGTACGTTAGAGCATATCGCTATCTGTGTGGAAAATAATAAGAAAATAGTAATTGGTACCACAGGTTTTGATGATGCGGGTAAAGCGGCGATTCAAGCTGCCGCTGAAAAAATCGGCATTGTGTTTGCATCCAACTACAGCGTAGGAGTAAATTTAGTATTTAAACTGTTAGAAAAAGCGGCAAAAGTGATGGGCGATTATTGCGATATCGAAGTCATTGAAGCTCACCATCGCCACAAAGTGGATGCACCATCAGGCACAGCGTTATCAATGGGCGAACATATTGCGAAAACGCTCGGTCGTGATTTAAAAACGCACGGCGTATTTGAGCGTAACGGTATTACAGGAGAACGTAAGCGTGATGAAATCGGCTTTGCCACCATTCGTGCCGGTGATGTGATCGGCGAGCATTCTGTTTGGTTTGCAGATGAAGGCGAACGTGTGGAAATTGCTCATAAAGCCTCAAGCCGAATGACCTTTGCTAACGGTGCGGTGCGTGCAGCAAAATGGTTAAACACCAAACAAAACGGTCTGTTTGATATGACAGACGTGTTAGATCTCAATAATCTATAAAATGTAAATGAAGGATAATAACAATGACAAAATTCAACAACATCGAAACCACTTTAGTTCAAATTGGCAACCGCACCGACCCTCGCACTGGAGCGGTGGCAATGCCGATTATTCTTTCTACCGCTTATGGTCGTGATGGCTTAGGCGAATCAACAGGCTGGGATTACACCCGCACCAAAAACCCAACCCGTGCCGTGCTAGAGCAGGGGATTGCCGATTTAGAAGGCGGCGATGCAGGCTTTGCGATGGCATCCGGTATGGCTGCAATTCAGTTAGTGATGTCGCTATTTAAAGCACCTGATGAGTGGATTATTTCAAGTGATGTTTACGGTGGTTCTTACCGTTTATTCGATTTCAGCCACAAAAATCACGGCACTTTAAAGCCTGTGTATGTGAATACCGCAGATTTAGCAGCGATTGAGGCAGCAATTACCCCTAATACCAAAGCGATTTTTGTGGAAACACCGTCCAATCCATTAATGGAAGAGTGTGATGTTGCAGCAATTTCTAAAATTGCGAAAAAACACAATTTAATGCTGATTGTGGATAATACCTTCTTAACGCCGGCATTATTCCGCCCGATTGAACACGGTGCCGATATTGTGATTCATAGTGCGACCAAATATTTATCCGGGCATAATGATGTTTTAGCCGGTTTAATTGTGGCGAAAGATTCAGAAGCCACTAAAGTAAACGGGCAAAATTTAAGCGAACGTTTATTCTATTTCCAAAACTGTGCCGGTGCGGTGCTTTCGCCATTTGATTCTTATCTTGCCGTGCGTGGTATGAAAACCTTAGCATTGCGTATGGAACGCCATCAATATAATGCCACTGAAATTGCTAAATTTTTAGCAGAGCAGCCGGAAATTGACAGTGTGCTTTATTCAGGCAAAAGCGGAATGGTGTCGTTCCGTCTGCAAAAAGAAGAGTGGGTACCTAAATTCCTTAAAGCGATTAACTTGATTACCTTTGCAGAAAGTTTAGGCGGAGCAGAAAGTTTTATCACTTACCCAGCAACCCAAACCCATATGGATATTCCGGAAGCTGAACGTATCGCTCGTGGTATCACTAATACCTTGTTACGTTTCTCAGTCGGTTTGGAACACGTGGAAGATATTAAAGCGGATTTACTACAAGCCTTTAAACAGTTGAAGTAGTTGTTCATCCTAAACTTACAAGCGGTCAGATTTTTTGTGTTTTTTGCAAAAGAGATGACCGTTTGTTTTTTTGAATGTATGAATAGATATTTGAAAGGAAAATGTTTTGGATTTATAAAATTCATTATTTTAATACTTTATTTAACATAATACAAGCGGTCAGATTTTTTGTGTTTTTTGCAAAAGAGATGACCGTTTGTTTTTTTGAATGTATGAATAGATATTTGAAAGGAAAATGTTTTGGATTTATAAAATTCATTATTTTAATACTTTATTTAACATAATATACGTTATGCGAATTTTTGTGTTGGGAAATTATTTTGATTTATGACTTATTTATGCCATTTTTGTAACAAATACTTTCCATTTTCAACCAAGTTATGTTAGGCTTTAGCAACTTAAAATGAGATAAGGACTTTACTAAATGAACAGCATATTAGATAAAAAAATCAAATCTACTGCAATCCCATCATTATTGTGTGATTTTTATAAAACTTCCCACAGAATACAATATCCGGAAGGCTCTCAATTTTTATACAGTACCTTTACGCCTCGTAGTAATGCAAAAGCACCTTTTCTTCATCGTATTGTTTCATTTGGTTTCCAAGCATTTATTGTAAAATATTTAATCCATTATTTTAATGATAACTTTTTCTCTCGCTCAGAATTTGACGTTGTTACTGAATATACGAGATTTATTGCAGATACCTTACAAATTGAAGATTCCGGCGAACATATTGCACAATTACATCAATTAGGCTATTTACCGATTAGAATTAAAGCCATTCCTGAAGGTAAATCGGTTGCAATCAAAGTGCCGATGATGACTATCGAAAACACACATCCTGATTTCTTTTGGCTCACTAATTATTTGGAAACATTGATTAATGTTTCTCTATGGCAGCCGATAACATCGGCATCTATTGCTTTTGCTTATCGTAAAACATTAATGCAATTTTCTGAGCAAACTTGCGATAATAATAGTCATCTCCCCTTCCAATCTCACGATTTTTCAATGCGTGGAATGAGTTCGTTAGAATCAGCTGAAAGCTCAGGAGCCGGGCATTTAACCTCATTTTTAGGCACAGATACAATCCCCGCCATTTCATTTGTTGAAGCCTACTATGGTTCAAAAAATCTTATCGGAACGTCCATTCCTGCTTCCGAGCATTCTGTAATGAGTTCGCACGGTGTTGATGAATTACCAACATTCCGCTATTTAATGGGTAAATACCCCAATAATATGCTCTCTATTGTGGCAGATACCACCGATTTTTGGCATAACATCACGGTAAATTTACCATTGCTCAAAGAAGAAATTCTCGCTCGCCCGGAATCGGCAAAAATTGTTATTCGTCCTGATAGTGGTGATTTCTTTGCCATTATTTGTGGCGATGTTACAGCCGAAACCGACTACGAACGTAAAGGATTAATTGAATGTTTATGGGATATTTTTGGTGGAACAATCAATAACAAAGGCTATAAAGTACTTAATCCGCATATTGGAGCTATTTATGGCGATGGCGTAACCTATGAAAAAATGGTTAAAATTTTGGAAGGATTAGAAACAAAAGGCTTCGCATCCAGTAATATTGTGTTTGGTGTAGGGGCTCAAACCTATCAACGCAATACAAGAGATACGCTTGGTTTTGCGATTAAAGCTACTTCTATCACAATTAATGGCGTTGAGAAAGCCATTTTCAAAGCCCCAAAAACTGATGATGGTTTGAAAAAATCGCAAAAAGGTCGAGTAAAAGTAATTACTTTAGATAGCTATGTTGATGGCTTAACTGCTCTTGATGATTTTTCTGATGATCTTTTAGAGCTGGTTTTTGAAAACGGTAAATTGGTTAAAGAAACAAATTTTGATGAAATCCGTCAAAATATTTCTGCTCAGTTTTAGCTAAAGCAAGAGGTTGAATTTTTTAAATTTTTTGCAAAATTTCTATAAAATTCAACCGCTTGTTATTTACTATTTACTTAGTTAAATCAATACGATACACCGCAAAGCCTGTTTCATCGTTTTCAATATATTCCATCGGATATTGTGCATTCTCTTTTATAAAAGTTTTTGCTTTTTCCGTTGGCGATGTTTCAAAACGAATATCCAGTTTTACCGTTGCGTTAATTGGTGCGATTCTCCAGTTGTTATCCGCTTTTGGACTGACTTGTCCGTGAGCTTTACTTTCTGAGGCAATATAATTCGCTAACACTTGGCGATTTTCATCAGGTGCAGCAAAAACAATATGTTTATCGCCGGTTCCCGGGAATTTAGCACCATAAGCTCGGTAGTTGTTCGTTGCAATCAAAAACTCTTGGTTTGGTTCAACAGGTTTACCGTCAAAAGTGAAATTTACTACACGGTGTGCGTTTTCATTGATTAACTTACAATCGCCGTCATAGCGAGCCGGTTGGGTTAAGTCAAATTGATAATTTACGCCATCAATCACATCAAAGTTATAGGTGCGAAAGCCCGTCCAATCAAGTAAAGATTGTGGTTTATCACTCGTTGTATCAATTTGTTTGAACATTCCTGCACTGCATTCTAACCACTCTTTCAGCTCTGCACCGCTTGCTTTAACCACCACTAATGTGTTTGGATAAAGGTATAAATCTGCCGCATTACGGAACGTTAATTCGCCTTTATCTACTTCAGTATAGCCTGTAGGATCATTTTTACGACCACCCGCTTTAAATGGTGCTCCGGCACTTAAAATAGGAATACCTGCAAGTTCGGGCAAGCCTTTAACTACGTTTTCCACATAGGCTTTTTGTGCTTGGTTTACAATTTGAATGGTTGGGTCATCTTGAACTAACGCAAGATAGCTGTACATATTATCTGTTGCTTTACCAATCGGTTGAGCCACAAATTTACGCGTTTCTTCGTGTGTTTCTTTTAATAATGCCGCAATTTCCGGGTGGTTTTCAACTTTTGCTTTTTTCGCTTCGGCATCATAAATTGGACGCAACTCTGCTCTGCCGTCCACCACGCCCCATTTGCCATTATGTTGGGCTAAACTTAAATCAATCACACTGATATTATTTGCCCAATAACCTGCCATACTTTGAGGAACATTTTTCATTGTGCCTTTTTCAATATCTGCATTTGGCGATTGTGCAAATTCTTTATTTGGGAATAAACGGTGTGAATGTCCGAAAATTACTGCATCAATACCTTTTACATCAGCAAGATAAAAAGCTGAGTTTTCCGCACCCTCTTGATAAGGTTCATCAGATGGACCTGTGTGAGCTAGAGCAATAATCACATCTGCCCCCGCTTCCTTGATAAGTGGAATATATTTTTGTGCGGTTTTAACAATGTCTCGTGCTTCAACTTTACCTTCAAGATTTGCCTTATCCCAAACCATTACTTGTGGTGGTACAAAACCGATATAGCCGATTTTGACGGTTTGTTCTTTGCCGTTTTCATCAATGACTTTTTTCTCTTGAATATCATAAGGTTTGAAGAATGGATCGTCTGTACCCGGTTTTACAATATTAGCATTCACAATGGGGAATTTAGCTTGTTTGATAGCATCATCTAAATAAGCTAAACCATAGTTAAATTCGTGATTACCGAGCGTCCCTGCATCATATTGCATCGCATTTAATGCCATAATTGAAGGCTCTGCTCTGCCCTCTTTTGAACCTTTGGTGGATTGGTAATCTGCAATCGGATTGCCTTGAATTAAATCGCCATTATCCACCAGTACACTATTTTTCACTTCTTCTCTGGCTTGCTTAATTAAAGTTGCAGCACGAGTGAAACCAAATTTATCGGTTGGGGCATCTTTATAATAGTCAAAATCGGTTAAGAAACTGTGAATATCGGTTGTAGCAATTACACGCAATGCAGCTTTATTTTGAGCATTTTTAGCAAAAGCCGACGGTTGAGTACCTAAAATAAGCATTGCACTTGCACCGAGTTGAATAAATTTTCTTCTATTTAGCATAAAAAATCTCCAGATGAAATAGAACAACAAAATTGCAAAATATTTTAGAAAAATAACCGCTTGTTTGCTATGTTTTTTCGCATTTATACCCTGTTATATCAAATTTTAATCATATTTTTACCTTTCTTTAACTTCAAGGATTTATTTTAATGGCTGAAAGGTGTATCCTTTGTACCTGAATATACAGATAAAATTTGTATGCTATTCAAAGTCATTTCATAAAATAAGGTAATTTGACCATGTCTAAAAACTTAATCTTAATCCTTAACTGCGGTAGTTCATCTCTTAAATTCGCTATTTTAGATCCTAAAACCGGTGATGAAAAATTATCAGGTCTTGCGGAAGCTTTTCATTTAGAAGATGCACGTATCAAATGGAAGTTAAATGGAGAGAAAGGTAATGCCGATTTAGGTGCAGGTGCGGCACATAGCGAAGCACTTACATTTATTGCTGAAAAATTATTGTCTGATGAATTAAAAGCAAATATTGGTGCTATCGGTCATCGTATTGTTCACGGTGGTGAGAAATTTACATCTTCTGTTGTGATTACAGATGAAGTGATTAAAGGTATTGAAGAAGCCGTTCAATTCGCTCCGTTACATAACCCTGCTCATTTAATCGGTATCAAAGAAGCGTTCAATATTTTCCCAGAATTAAAAGATAAAAACGTAGCTGTTTTTGATACAGCATTCCACCAAACGATGCCTGAACACGCATTCTTATATGCTCTTCCATATAAATTCTATAAAGAACACGGTATTCGTCGTTACGGTTTTCACGGTACAAGTCATTTCTATCTTACTTCTCAAGTGGCTGCACTTGCGGGTAAATCGGTTGAGCAAACTAACACCATTATTTGCCACTTAGGTAATGGTGGTTCAGTTTCTGTTGTACGTAACGGTAAATGTATTGATACATCAATGGGTTTAACACCATTAGAAGGTTTAGTGATGGGTACCCGTTCAGGTGATCTTGACCCGGCAATTATCACCTTCTTATACAATAACTTAGGTATGTCAATGAAAGAGATTGACGATACTCTAGTGAAAAAATCAGGTCTTTTGGGCTTAACAGATGTAACTAGCGACTGCCGTTATTCTGAAGATAACTATAATGATGAATCTAAACCTGAAGCAAAACGTGCTTTAGATGTTTATAGCTACCGTTTAGCGAAATACATTGGTTCATATATGGCAATTTTAGGTGCAGATCACTTAGATGCTATCGCATTCACAGGTGGTATCGGTGAAAATTCAGGCTTAGTGCGTGAATTAACGTTAAATCACTTAAAATTATTTGGTATTAAATTAGATAATGAGCGTAACCTAGCTGCTCGCTTTGGTAAAGACGGTGTAATTACAACTGATGACTCAACGTTTAAAGCTGTAGTAATCCCAACTAACGAAGAGTTAGTAATTGCACAAGATACCGCTAAATTAGCATTATAATGATACAGGGGCAGAGTTTCTGCCCTTTCACTTTCTAATTGGAAATAATTATGTCTAGAACAATTATTCTTATTCCTATTTCAACAGGTGTCGGCTTAACCAGCGTCAGCTTGGGTTTAGTCCACGCATTAGAACAAAAAGGCTCTAAAGTTGGTTTCTTAAAACCTATTGCTCAGCCTATTAGTGGCGAAGATACTTTAGACCGCTCAACTACAATTATTCGTGCAGACCAAACTACTGAAGTTGGTGAGCCATTTATGCTAAGCGAAGCAGAAGCATTGATTGGTCAGAACCAAACAGATGTGTTATTGGAAAAAGTGGTAGAACGTCATCAAAAACTGTCTAAAAATAATGAAATTATCATTATTGAAGGTTTAATTCCAACCCGTAAAAATTCTTATGCAAATAGCATTAACTATGAGATTGCACAATCACTTGATGCTGAAATTATCTTAGTTGCAGCTCCGGCTTCAGATACACCGGCTCAATTGAAAGAACGTATTGAAGCTGCTGCTTCACAGTTTGGTGGTCGCCACAATCCGAATTTATTAGGTGTCATTATTAATAAATTCAATGCTCCTGTTGATGATTCCGGTAGAACTCGCCCTGATTTAACTGAAATCTTCGATTCATTCCAACATTCTAATAATAATGTTTCTGAAGTAGAAAATCTTTTTGCGAAAAGCCCAATTGAACTATTAGGTTGTATTAGTTGGAAAGCAGAGCTGATTGCGACTCGTGCTATTGATGTAGCTAAACATTTAGGTGCTTCAATTATTAATGAAGGTGAACTTAAAACTCGCCGTATTCGTGGTGTAACTTTCTGTGCTCGCAGCTTGCCACATATGGTGGATCACTTTAAAGCAGGGAGTTTATTAGTAACTTCTGCTGATCGTCCGGAAGTATTAGTTGCTGCTTCACTTGCCGTAATGAATGGTGTGAAAATTGGTGCAATTTTATTAACCGGCGGTTACAAAATTGATAGTACAATTGCTAAACTTTGCCAACAAGCTTTTGAAACAGGCGTTCCTGTATTCCGTATTGAAGGAAATACGTGGCAAACTGCATTGAGCTTACAAAGTTTCAGCTTAGAAGTACCTGTAGATGATAAAGAGCGTATTGCTGCGATCAAAGAGTATATGGCAAGCCAATTTAATGTGAACTTCATTGATGAAATGTCTAAAGCCGGTACTCGTACTCGTCGTCTATCCCCTGCTGCATTCCGTTATCAATTAACAGAATATGCCCGTCAAGCGAAAAAACGTATTGTATTACCGGAAGGTGATGAGCCTCGTACAGTAAAAGCTGCTGCATTGTGTGCTGAACGTGGTATTGCAGAATGTGTACTACTCGCACCACCTACAGAGGTAGAACGTGTTGCTGAAGCTCAAGGTGTGGTATTAGGCAAAGGTATTACGATTATCGATCCTGCAACTATTCGTGAAAACTATGTTGATCGTTTAGTTGAACTGCGTAAAGCAAAAGGTATGACAGAAGTCGTTGCTCGTGAGCAATTATTAGACAATGTTGTATTAGGTACAATGATGCTTGAAGCCGGTGAAGTTGATGGTTTAGTATCAGGTGCTGTAAATACAACCGCCAATACTATTCGTCCACCAATGCAGATTATTAAAACTGCACCGGGTAGCTCAATTGTTTCTTCAATCTTCTTTATGCTATTACCTGATCAAGTATTGGTATATGGCGACTGTGCGGTAAACCCGGATCCAACCGCTGAACAATTAGCTGAAATTGCAATCCAATCAGCAGAATCAGCAAAAGCATTTGGTATTGATCCTCGTGTTGCAATGATCTCTTACTCAACAGGTACTTCCGGTTCGGGAGCCGATGTTGAGAAAGTGAAAGAAGCTACTCGTATTGCTAAGGAAAAACGCCCGGACTTAATCATTGATGGTCCATTACAATATGATGCGGCTATTATGGAAGATGTTGCTCGTTCTAAAGCACCAAATTCGCCGGTAGCAGGTAAAGCAACGGTATTTGTGTTCCCAGACTTAAATACTGGTAATACCACTTATAAAGCAGTACAACGTTCTGCCGATTTAGTTTCTATCGGTCCAATGCTACAAGGTATGCGTAAGCCTGTAAATGACTTATCTCGTGGGGCTTTAGTTGATGACATTGTTTATACAATCGCATTAACCGCTATTCAAGCAACACAATAATTCACTTATTATTGATTAATAAATGCCCTTTCACGCAAAGGGCATTTTTATTTTTGCCTATCCTACTTTTTAATTTAATCATATAATCTTAGTCGGATAAAACATAGAGAGTAAAGAGGAGAATTTATGGAGAAAATTGAACGTCTGTTTGCGAATAACCACGCTTGGGCAACTCAGATGAAGGACGAACAATCCGATTATTTCAAAAAATTAGCCGAGCACCAAAAGCCGACCTATTTATGGATTGGTTGCTCGGATAGCCGTGTTCCTGCTGAAAAACTAACAGGTTTAGAACCGGGTGAATTATTTGTGCATAGAAATGTAGCGAATATGGTTATTCATACCGATTTAAACTGTTTATCCGTCGTACAATATGCAGTAGATGTGCTAGAAATTGAACATATTATCATCTGCGGTCATACCAATTGCGGTGGTATTAATGCTGCAATGGCACAAAATGATCTTGGTTTAATTAATAACTGGTTACTCCACATTCGAGATATTTGGTTTAAACATAGCCATTTATTAGGTAAATTGCCTTATGAAGAGAGATCAAATGTACTAACTCGATTGAACGTAGCAGAGCAAGTTTATAATTTAGGACAATCTTCTATTATCAAATCCGCGTGGGAAAGAGGAAAATCGCTCTCATTACACGGCTGGGTTTATGATGTCAAAGATGGCTTTTTGAGTGATCAAGGTGTAATTGCGACCAGCCGAGAAACTTTAGAAATAACTTATCGCAACGCTATCGCTAAGATTACAACCGATGCGAATGAAAAACTAACATTACTTGAAGAAGCCTAACCTTACAAGCGGTCATATTTCATTACTTTTTTGCAAATTTTAAATTATTTTAATGAGCATTTTTTGTTCAAATGATTGTTTTTGGTAATAAAGTTTTAAATTTTGATAAAAGCATAAAATATAGCATATAAAATCATAATGCCACTATTATCTAATTTTATCTTTATAAAAATCCGATTTTATTAGCTTAAAAAGCAGATAAAACCAGAATTCTTGTTAAAGACATAGCTGGACAGCTATAAAAAAATCCTGCAGAATCGAACCAACTTAATGCGATTTTTGGTTGGAGGATTTAATGAAAAAACTTTCTGGTGCAGAAATGGTGGTACAGTCCCTTAAAGATGAAGGCGTTGAATACGTTTTCGGTTATCCGGGTGGCTCTGTACTTGATATTTATGATGCCATTCATACACTTGGCTTAAACCACGTTTTAGTCCGCCACGAGCAAGCTGCTGTACATATGGCAGACGGCTATGCTCGTTCTACCGGTAAAGTGGGGTGCGTGCTGGTTACTTCAGGACCGGGAGCAACCAATACCATTACAGGTATTTTAACCGCTTATACTGATTCTATCCCAATGGTAATCCTATCAGGGCAAGTTCCATCTAACCTTATTGGGAGCGATGCTTTCCAAGAGTGCGATATGATTGGTATCTCTCGCCCTGTAGTAAAGCATAGCTTCTTGGTAAAAAATACGGAAGATATTCCTCATATCATCAAAAAAGCATTCTACATTGCTTCAACCGGTCGTCCCGGTCCTGTTGTGATTGATATTCCGAAAGATATGGTAAACCCATTAAATAAATATCCGTATGAGTATCCGAAATCAGTATCAATGCGTTCATACAATCCAACAGTACAAGGTCATAAAGGGCAAATCAAAAAAGCATTGAAAGCCTTATTGGTTGCGAAAAAGCCTATTCTCTACATTGGTGGTGGTGTAATTAATGCAGAATGCTCTGCAGAAGTTACAGAGTTTGCTCAAAAACTAAATCTTCCGGTTACAACCTCATTAATGGGGTTAGGTGCTTACCCTGCTTCTGATAGACAATTCTTAGGAATGCTCGGTATGCACGGTACTTATGAAGCAAACAATGCAATGCACGAAAGTGATTTAATTTTAGGTATTGGTGTACGTTTTGATGATCGTACAACAAATAATTTAGCCAAATACTGTCCTAATGCGAAAGTAATTCACGTTGATATTGACCCAGCCTCTATTTCAAAAACCGTACCGGCTTATATTCCGATTGTAGGCAGTGCAAAAAATGTAGTTGATGAATTTTTATCATTATTAGATGATGAAAATCTTGTAAAAAGTCAGACAGATTTGACCGCTTGGTGGCAACAAATTGATGAATGGAAAGCTCGTAACTGCTTATCTTTTGAAGAAAGCTCAGAGGTAATTAAACCACAACAAGTCATTAAAATGATCCACAAACTTACTAATGGTGAAGCCTATGTTGCATCAGATGTCGGTCAGCACCAAATGTTTGCTGCACTTCATTATGGCTTTGATAAACCACGCCGTTGGATTAACTCAGGTGGTGCAGGTACAATGGGCTTTGGCTTACCGGCTGCAATGGGCGTTAAATTTGCTCACCCGGAGGCAACGGTTATTTGTGTAACGGGCGATGGCAGTATTCAGATGAATATTCAAGAGCTTTCAACTGCTAAACAGTACGACACCCCTGTTGTTATTATCAGCTTAAACAACCGTTTCTTAGGTATGGTAAAACAGTGGCAAGATATTATCTATTCAGGTCGTCATTCACAGGTGTATATGAATTCTCTACCAAATTTCGCTAAATTAGCGGAAGCTTATGGACACGTTGGTATTCAAATTGATCACCCGTCTGAATTGGAAGAAAAATTAACTCAAGCCTTTAGCATTAAAGATAAATTGGTCTTTGTAGATATTTTGATTGATGAAACAGAACACGTTTATCCAATGCAAATTCGTGGCGGTGCAATGAATGAAATGATGTTAAGTAAAACGGAGAGAACAAATGCGTAGAACATTAGCAGTATTATTAGAGAATGAATCAGGTGCGTTATCTCGTGTGGTTGCCCTGTTCTCACAACGTGGCTTTAACATTGAAAGTTTAACTGTTGCTCCAACCGATGACTCAAGCCTTTCACGAATGACGATTGTGGCACAAGGCGAAGAAAAAGTACTAGAGCAAATCGAAAAACAATTACACAAATTAGTTGATGTGTTTAAAGTAAGTAATTTAAGTGCTTATGAACACGTTGAGCGTGAAGTGTTATTAGTGAAAGTACGTGCAACAGGTTCATCTCGTGATGAATTAAAACGTATGGTGGATATTTATCGTGGACAAATCGTGGATTTAACCCCGAAACTTTACACCATTCAGCTCTCAGGTTCGAGTGAAAAACTTAACGCATTTATTGAGGCTGTGAAAGAAGAAACCTCAATCGTTGAAATCGTTCGTTCCGGGGTAATTAGCCTCTCTCGTGGCGATAAAAACGCCCTGTAAGCGGTTAAATTTCCGCTGAAAATTGCAAAATCCCTTTATTGAAAGATAAAGGGATTTTCTTATCTTAGAGTGGCAATATCAACACTTTTGATCTGCGTTGATAGTTATAATTTTCTCGCTTATAACGAGGTAAATCTTGAGCATCTGCTAATCTAAAACCACGTTCTTGAAACCATTGTGTAGTTCGAGTGGTAAGCACAAAGAGTTTTTCCATTCCTAACTGCTCTGCTCTTTTGCGGATATTCTCCAATAAAATATCGCCTCTTGAGGAATCTCGATAATCCGGGTGAACCGCCACGCAAGCCATTTCTGCCATTTTTTCTTCCGAATAGACATTCAATGCCGCACACGCAATCACTACGCCATCCCGCTCAATAATGGTATAGTTAGCAATTTCCATTTCTAGCTGTTCACGAGAGCGTTTAACCAGAATGCCCTGTTGTTCAAGTGGGCGAATTAAATCCAGTAATCCCGGAATATCTCTTGCAGTAGCAATGCGAATATTTTCCGAGCTTTCCATTGAGAACTGTGTACCGATACCATCACGAGAGAATAACTCTTGCAGTAGTGAGCCATCTTCTTTATAGCTCAGTAAATGGGAACGTTTTACCCCCTCTCGACAAACACTGATCGCTGCCTGTAAAAAACGGGCTTTTGCTGTATGATACTGCCCTTGCTCGATTAAATTGTTCAGTACCTTTTGTGCATCTTGTGGCAAGATATCCGAAATGACATTGCCTGCTTCATCTAAAATACCCTGCTCTTCACAAAAACCGATTAATTTATCGGCACGAAGTTTAATTGCAACTTGAGTGGCAATATCTTCAAACGGTAAATTAAAC
This sequence comes from Mannheimia indoligenes, assembly GCF_036880405.1. Classification (NCBI taxonomy): domain Bacteria; kingdom Pseudomonadati; phylum Pseudomonadota; class Gammaproteobacteria; order Pasteurellales; family Pasteurellaceae; genus Mannheimia; species Mannheimia indoligenes. The sequence goes on from NZ_JBAJJM010000006.1 coordinate 168,641, forward strand.
ATCTCTCCTGTTACAGAAGGGGCTATAGGTCCAAGTAATACGATTGAATTTTGAGCAAGCTGCTGTTTGATGCTCTCCACATTAATGCGACGAATTTTGCCACTTAAGGCATAATCTACCCCATCAACTACGCCAATTGGCTGAGCCAAGATCATATTACCGCTCACTACATTAATCACTTCGGAATGCGGTAAACGCAACGAAAGGCGGGCAAATAAGTCGTAATGCACTTTCCCTACCGCTTGTTTAACATACTCTAGCGATTGCGGATTTGTGATTCGGATATTATTGTAATACTCAGGCTCAATATTATTTTGGGTTAAGAGCTGATTAATTTGCGGTCTTGCCCCAAACACAATCACTAATTTGATATTCAAGCTATGCAATAAGCTAATATCATTGATAATATTGATAAAATTTGGGCTTTCGATAACATCGCCATCAAGCATAATCACAAAGGTTTTCCCCCTGTGCATATTAACGTAGGGCGTAGATTGTCTAAACCACTGGGCTAAAGCTAATTCTGTGTTGTGCATAATTTTCCTCGTAATAGTAGCCACTATATTAGCTTTTTTAGAAAAATCCGCAACTATTAAATTGAATAATTAGTCATATTTTTTGCATAAATAACAAAGCCCTAATATTCAAAATATCAGGGCTTTATTTATTATGCTTCAGCTTTAGTTAAATCTTTAACTTCTGTTTCTGCGGTTACTTTTTTAACTGCTTCGATACCTTTTTGGCAACTTTGTTTGGTTTTATACGCTTCGCCTGTTGCAACTACTTCGTGGTTACCTGCTTTTAAACGCCAGCGGTATTCGCCTTTAGCATCTTGATAAATTTCAAAATACATATATTACTCCTTAATGTGCTAACCCCAAACACTGTGTTTGGTTGAGTTAGCTTAAGCGAAATTCAGAAAAATATCAAAGCAAGCGGTCATTTCTTTACAAAAAATTGCAAATTTATTGTGCCGATTGCATCAACTGCTCAATATCAGCAATTTCTTTCGGGCAACCACTGGTTAAATTTTTATTACCATAATCGGTAATCAGCAGGTTATCTTCAATACGGATTCCAATGCCTTTATATTGCTCCGGTACATCTGCTTCTTTCGGAATATAGATACCCGGCTCAACTGTCAGCACCATACCAATTTGTAATGGACGATCCCGCTCTGTGCCATAATCGCCAACATCGTGCACATCTAATCCTAACCAATGCCCTAAGCCGTGCATATAAAATTGACGATATGCCTTTTGCTCAATCAATTCGTCCACATTTCCAGTCAAAATACCTAAACGAACCAAACCTTCTGTGAGAATTTGCACTGCTTTATCATTAGCTGCCTTAATAGAACTATCCGGCACAAGTAGCTTTGTTGCTTCTTTTATCATCGTAAGTGTTAATTCATACAGTTCTTTTTGTGGCTTGGAAAATTTGCCGTTAATCGGAAACGTTCGGGTGATATCGCCGGCGTAATAAGCAAATTCCGCACCTGCATCAATCAGTAATAAATCACCATCATTTAACACTTGGTCATTTTCATTATAGTGCAAAATGCAAGCATTCTCTCCGCCTGCTACAATAAAATTATAGGCAGGAAATCTTGCTCCAAAGCGGGTAAATTCGTGCTGCATTTCCCCCTCAATTTCTAACTCATAACGATTTGGACGAGTTTGTTTCATTGCTCGGATATGTGCCATCGAAGAAATATGGCAAGCCTGTTGAATAAGTGCAATTTCGAGTTCTGACTTAATTAATCGCATTTCAGATAACATCGGCTGCCAATCAATCAATGTAGTAGGTGTTTTTTGACGATTTGCGTTCATTTCATCAAATGTAGAAAAAAGAATGTTATCGCCCCATTCCTGCAAGCCCCTTGCATAATAACAAGCGGTCAAATTTGCTAATTTTTTTGCAAGAACGGAGTTTATTTCCTCAACATCAAAAGCTTCGTGAAACTGTAACGTTTTAGGAGCATTTTCAATGCCTAATCGCTTCCCATTCCAGGTTTCCATTAAAGGGGCTTTTTTCCGAACAAAAATAATGCTTTCTGTTTTATCTGCTTGTTTAATCAATAATATGGCTGATTGAGGCTCAGCAAATCCACTGAGATACCAGAAGTAGCTATCGGGTCTGAATAAATAATCACAATCATTGTTACGACGTTTTTCTGACTCGGTAAAAATCAATAATGCTGAGTTATCCTGCATTTGCTCAAATACACGTTCACGGCGTGCGGTAAATTCCTCTTGCGGCATTTTTGCCAAATAAGCGAGATCCATAAATTCCTCTCTTTATTTCATTTTAGTACAGCTATTTTAACACAAATAATCCCATATTTTTAACCTGGCTTAAATCAATTAAAGCTTATATTTGATATATTGAATGTCTCTCAAAAATAATTTAAGATTAAATATAACCTTTAACACAATAAAAAGACCTTTTTCAATCCATTTTATTTATAATAAGATCAGAAAAGACCTAATATGAACTATAGAGATAACTATGAAACTTTCAGTAGAATTACAAAATCAGATTAACCAGTTAAATCAACTCAGAAAACAGGCGTTAAAGCAGGAGCAAGAAGAACAGAAATTACTTGAGAAGAATAAAATTAATGACTTGGAGCATTTTGGAAAACAATTAAATGCACAAAGGAAATTATTGGGGATCGAACTTACTACGCTTGAGATGCAAACAGGCGTTTCAAGCTCTACTCTTAAACGTTTATTTAAAGACCCGAGCCAAGTGAAATTTCAGACAATTTGTGTGGTTGCAGAAACATTAGGATTTAATTTATGTGCAATCAATACCCATCAGTCTGAATAAGCGTTACAACGTATTGGAAAAACATAAAAAAATCGAGCGTATTGCCCGATTTTATGAGGGAAATTATAAATCCATTAATGAAAGTAGCTCATTATCTTTACGATCAACGTAATGGTCAGATTGGATTCTACGGATAGTTCGTGATTTACCGCGAATTAATAGGGTTTCTGTGCTAGCAATATTGCCTCTACGCTTAATTCCCTTCAATAAATCGCCTGATGTAATACCTGTTGCGACAAAAACAATATTATCATCACGCACTAAATCTTCTAATTTCAGCACCGTATTAATCGGTACATTCATCTCTTTACAACGAGAAAGCTCTTTTTCCGTCGCGGTTAAATGCTCCGGACTATTACCTTTTACTTGGTTACGGGGAATGAGTTTTACATTCATATCGCCACCTAAGGCTCGAATTGCTGCACCGGCAACAACGCCTTCCGGTGCTCCGCCAATACCATAAAGCAGATCTAATTCACCATCTGGTAAACAACACTGTACTGCTGCTGCCACATCGCCATCTGGAATAGCTATAACCCTTACACCAAGTTTTTGTACATCAGCAATGATTTGTTCGTGGCGAGGTTTCGCTAAAATAGCAATCGTTAATTGAGAAAGTAATTTGCCTTTTTTAGAGGCTACACGGCGAAGATTTTGCTCAAGCGGTAGGTTTAAATCAATCATTCCTTTGCATTCAGGACCGACAACCAGCTTTTCCATATACATATCAGGAGCTTTTAAGAATGTTTCTTTCCCCCCTGCAGCAAGTACCGACAGTGCATTTGATTGCCCCATCGCGGTAATACGCGTTCCATCAATCGGATCAACTGCTATACTGATTTCTTCATCTTCCAGACGAGATAAACCGATTTTTTCACCAATATACAACATTGGAGCTTCATCAATTTCGCCCTCGCCAATAACAACTTCTCCGCGTATTTCCATCTGGTTTAGCATAAAACGCATTGCTTTAACAGCCGCTTCATCCGCCGCATTTTTATTACCACGCCCAAGCCAAGAATAAGCTGCAAGTGCAGCAGCTTCTGTTACACGAGAAAATTCAAAAGAAAGAGTTCGTTTCATTTTTGTTCCTTAGTTTCTTGAAAGAAAAACTTTAAAAGAAGAGAGATTATATTTTAACAGTAACGGGAAGCCTGCGTTACTAAAAAATCATCATTTGCATAAAAATTCATAAATAACCAAACTTTTTTATGAAAATAAGGTCTGATTTAGAGTATAATCTTTACAAGTTTTACATCATTTAGAGGGAATTTATTATGTCATTATCGGTTTTAGACCAATTAGAAGAAAAAATCAAACAAGCTGTTGAAACTATTCAATTACTTCAATTAGAAGTTGAAGAATTAAAAGGTAAAAACGATACAGCAAGACAAGAAAACGAAACATTACGCAATGAGTATGAACAATTAAAAGTGGAGCAACAAAATTTCCAAGATCGTTTACGTTCACTTTTAGGTCAAATCGACAACGTTTAATTTTCAATCATAAACGGCTAAATTGTTAGCCGTTTTTTTATTATCTATCAAATATGGCAAAGCTCTATTTTTACTACTCATCAATGAATGCGGGCAAATCGACTACGCTACTTCAATCTTCTTATAATTATCAAGAACGTGGTATGAATACATTAGTTTATACCGCTGCGATTGATGACCGTTTTGGTGTTGGGAAAGTCAGCTCTCGTATTGGTATTTCTCAAGAGGCGACATTATTTAATGCTGAAACTGATTTATTTGCAGAAATTAAGCAATCTCACAACAACAAAACGTTACACTGTATCTTAATTGATGAATCTCAATTTCTTACTAAAGCTCAAGTTTACCAACTTACTGATGTGGTTGATAAATTAAAAATTCCTGTACTCTGCTATGGATTACGCACTGATTTCCAAGCGGAATTATTTGAAGGGAGTAAATATTTATTGGCGTGGGCAGATGAATTAGAAGAGCTAAAAACTATCTGTGATTGTGGTAAAAAAGCTCATTTCGTTATTCGTTTAAACGAGAAAGGCGAAGCAATTAAAGAAGGCGAACAAATCCAAATTGGCGGTAATGATAAATATCTTTCAGTCTGTCGTTATCACTACAAGCAAAAATTGGGTAAGTTATAATAGATAACAAGCGGTTAAATTTCTCTAGAAATTTGCAAGTTGCAAAAAAATAACAAAATTTAACCGCTTGTATTTATCGTTTATTCGGTAATTTTTCCCAAGTTACTTCATTTCTTAGATAAACAGGTTCGATTTCAAGTGCAGACTGAACATTACCTTTTGCCATTTCTGCCTGTGCAATAGATAACATATACCGGCTTGAAGGTAAGGTAATTTCGCTAACTACAAGCGGTAAATTTTGTTCGGAAAATTGCGAATACGCCGCCCAGCCTGTACCGACTACAACAGTATTTTCAATTAATTGAAATTGTTGAATTGCAGCTTCAGGCGAACAAACTTGTTCTGCTACTATCTCATTCCATTCATCGCCATTTCTGGAAAATTGAGCAAAATAAACTTCATTCATTCGGGCATCAATTAATGCAATGACGTTTTCTGCACCGAGTTTTTGGTAGGCTTCTTCTGCCATTGCTTTTAGATTAGAGACAGCCACTACAGGCAAGTTTGCTCCCATTGCCAAGCCTTGAGCAACACTTACGCCCACTCTAACCCCCGTAAAACTGCCCGGACCACGTCCGAATACCAAATAATTAACGTCTTTGATCTGAATATTCGCCTGCGTAAGTAATTCATCAACCATTGGCAAAATACGTTGTGTATGGGAACGAGGGCTAATTTCATCAAGGGTGGAAATTTTTCCATTATGCAGTAACGCAACCGAACAGGCTTCTGTTGCGGTATCTAAGGCAAGAATTGTTGTCATAATCTCTCTAAGAAAATAAAAGGCATACGTTTAAACGTACGCCATTATATAAAAATTAGTTAAAAATTGAAATTTTACGAACGATTTTTACGGCGTTGTTCTACCGCTTGGGCTAAAGCAAATAGCACTTTTTCGCTGTCTTCCCAGCCAATACAAGCATCGGTAATACTTTGACCATAAACTAAAGCCTCTAAACCCTTACCTTCGATTAAATCTTGGCGACCTTCTACTAAATGGCTTTCAATCATCACACCTGAAATAAAGTCTGAACCACTTGCAATTTGTCTGCAAACATCTTCACAAACGTCCATTTGGCGTTTAAATTGTTTTTGGCTGTTTGCGTGGCTAAAATCAACCATAACGTGTGGACGATTACCGGCTTTTTCGATAGCTGCACAAGCTTCAGCAACAGATACTGCATCGTAATTAGTGCATTTATCGCCACCACGTAAAATAATATGACAATCCGGATTACCTGCGGTCGTTACAATCGCAGAATGTCCAAATTTGGTAACAGATAAGAAATGGTGCGGTGATTTTGCTGAAGAAATCGCATCTAATGCAATTTTCACACCACCATTTGTACCATTCTTAAAGCCAACGGCACAAGATAAACCTGAAGCAAGCTCACGATGAACTTGCGATTCTGTCGTTCTCGCTCCAATTGCTCCCCAGCTCATAAAATCTGCCATATATTGTGGGGTAATCATATCTAAAAACTCGCCTGCTGTTGGTACAGTTAAATCATTGATGTCTGATAACACTTTACGAGCAATACGCAAACCATCATTTAATACATAGGTTTCATTCAAATATGGATCGTTAATTAAACCTTTCCAGCCTACAGTTGTACGCGGCTTTTCAAAATATACACGCATTACTACTTCTAAATTTTGGTTAATTGTAGGATTTGCACGCATTTCTTTGATTTTTTGTGCGTATTCTAACGCTGCTTTCGGATCGTGAATTGAGCAAGGTCCAATTACCACTAACAAACGATCATCAGCTCCGTGTAAAATTTTATGGATTGCTTTACGAGTTTGTTCAACAGTTTCTGCTGCTACATCGCTGGCAGGATAGCGTTCTAATAATGCAACTGGAGGTAATAATTCTTCAATATTTGTGATTCTAACATCATCGTTTTTAGTATCTGTATAAGCCATTTTTCACTCTCTAAATAAAAATAAAGTTGTACTATCATAATAGTACAACAATAAGGACATTTCAAATATTTAATTCACTTTTCAATTAAATGTATTACAAACTGATGGATTACCCGCAGTTAAGCCTTTTTTGAACCACTCTAAACGTTGAGCTGACGAGCCGTGTGTAAAACTATCCGGCACAACATAGCCTCGGCTTTGTTGTTGTAATCTATCATCGCCTACAGCCTGTGCAGCATTAAAGGCATCTTCAATATCACGTTGCTCTAATCTATTTTGCTGAGCAAGTTGATGCCCCCAAACGCCAGCAAAGCAGTCGGCTTGTAATTCTACATTAACTGAAATCTGATTTGCCACCGCTTTAGACTTAGCTCTCATCTGTTCACGCTGAGTTTTACCTGTAATTCCTAATAAATTCTGAACGTGGTGTCCTACTTCGTGTGCAATTACATAAGAGAACGCAAATTCTCCCGATGCTCTCAGTCTTTTACGCATATCATCATAGAATGATAAATCAATATATACTTTTTGATCTACAGGGCAATAGAAAGGACCCATTGCCGATTGACCTGTACCACAAGCAGTTTGAGTTGCACCACGATAAAGCACTAAAGTTGGCTCTTTATAAGAGATACCATTTTGTTTGAAATAAGCATTCCAAATATCTTCTGTGCTGGCTAACACTTTAGAAGATAAATCTTCTAAATGTGCTTCTTCGGAACTTTCCAATTTTGATGATGCTTGTTGGTAGCTTTCTTGACCGCCCATTAAACCGCTTAAGTCCACGCCATAATAAGCCCCGACCAGCACAATAATAAAGGTAAGAATGCCCCCTTTACCTCGCCCAACGGACATTCTCCCTGAACCACTTGCACGTCTGTCTTCCACGTTATTACTACGTCTTAACCCACCTAATCGCATAATCTTCTCCAATCCATAAACGAAAATTAAAAATTAGGTTGATTTTAGCTCAAAGGTTCTCTTTATACTACGATTAATTTAGCTTAAATAAAAACAAGCGGTTAGATCTTTGTCAAAATTTACCAACGTTGTAAATTTTTGATGAAATCTAACCGCTTATATTTCTAATTAAAGCTTATCTTGCAAGCACTTCTCGTTTTCCACCCTTACCCGGTTCAGACACAATCCCCTGTGCTTCCATTTGATCCACAATTCTGCCGGCTCGGTTAAACCCTAGTGAGAATCGGCGTTGAATGTTACTAATGGAAACCGAACCTGTCTCAATAGTATATTCTACGACTTCGTCAAATAGCGGATCTAAATCTCCCCCTGCATTATCATTTTTAGCGTCATTATCATCTGATTTAGATTCTACAATGCTATCAAGATAGTTAGGTTTGCCTCTTGCTCGCCAGTTATCTGCCACACGTTGTACTTCTTCATCTTTCATAAATGCCCCGTGTACGCGGATAATATCCGGACTTCCCGCCCCAGAGTAAAGCATATCGCCTCGCCCCAATAAGGCTTCTGCACCACCAGAGTCTAAAATCGTTCTTGAGTCGATTTGGCTCGCCACCGTAAAGGCTATACGGCTTGGAATGTTCGCTTTAATCACGCCTGTAATTACATCCGTTGATGGGCGTTGGGTAGCAAGAATTAAATGAATACCTACAGCCCTTGCTTTTTGTGCAATTCGCATAATGTATTCTTCCACTTCTTTGCCGGCAGACATCATCAAATCGGCAAACTCATCAACAATTAAGACAATATAGCTTAATTTTTGTAGTGGCGGAGGTAAACTGTCCATTGAATCGCCCGGTCGCCACGTTGGATCTGGAATTGGTAAATTCATTGCCGCCGCTTGGTCAATTTTAGCATTGTAGCCCTCGATATTACGCACCTGTAAATGGCTTACTAAAATATAGCGACGTTCCATCTCTTCTACCGCCCAGCGTAACGCATTGGCTGCTTTTTTCATATCGGTTACTACCGGCGTTAATAAATGCGGAATATCGTTATAAATGGAAAGCTCCACCACTTTCGGGTCGATCATAATAAAGCGAACTTGCTCAGGCGTAAGCTTGAACAAGAGGCTTAAAATCATTGTATTCACTCCAACCGATTTACCGCCACCCGTTTGCCCTGCAACTAATAGATGCGGCATTTTCGCCATATCAACCACAACAGGATTACCGCTGATATCCTTACCGAGAGCCATTGGCAAGGTTGCAGTGGTATGAAGGAATTCATCGCTATCTAATACATCACGCAACCACACGGTTTCACGATGTTTGTTTGGTGTTTCAATCCCCATATAGGGTTTATTTGGAATAACTTCAGTAATACGAATTGCCTTAAACATTAATCCACGAGCAATATCACTGGCTAGACCGGTGATTTTAGATGCTTTAACCCCTGCTGCGGGTTGAATTTCATAGCGAGTAACAACAGGACCGACCAACACATCTTCAACGGTTGCTTTCACACCAAAATTCGCTAATTCTGCTTCTAAACGTACAGAAGTATCACGAATTTCTTGCTCGGTAATTTGCTGTGTTTGAACAGGAGCTTTATCCAGCAAATCCAATGTTGGCAATGGGGTTGTTGGCTTCTCGGTGGTTACTTTGCGTTGTAAAAGTGGGTGAATTAAGGTATCGCCATACCCTTTCGGGTAACTTGGTTGCTCCGTAACCTCTTTCATTGCTTTCGGCGGTGTTACCATAAACTCAGGTGTAATTTCACGCACGTCATCAATTTCATCTTCAACCGTTTCTTCGTGCTCTTCCTCAATCACATTTTCAATTTGAACTTGAGGAATAATTGCTTCGTTTTGGATTGTCTCAGTAAATGTTGTTGTAGCTTCTATTTCATTTTCAATTGCGGTATTTAAACGAATTGTCGGCATTTGAACGTCATTTATTTGAATATGCTGCGAGCGATAATCCAATTCTTCAGGTTCAACTTGTTCAATCACCTCATCAGCAGTTTCAAGTTGAGTATTGATATTAATAGTTGGCAGTTCTAAATCCGGTTCAATATCATACATTTCATTATTATTGGTTGTTTCAGTGGCAGATTGTCTTAATCCACTGATATTTGGGCGTTTGAACGCTGAAATATCCGTAAATTGCGGTTGTTTTTCTTCCTCTACATCAACAGTTGTTTCTTGTTCTACTGCAAGCGGTTGATTTTGCTCCGAACTTTGCAAATTGTGCGAAACTTCATCAGATTTGCGTTCTTCTGTTTTTGCCATCAGCCAATCATAGAATTGCAATAAAATAGGTAGCAATGATTGAGCTGAGCAGAAATATAAACCAGCGACTGTACAAATCATCGCAATAAGTAATGCCCCGAACTGCCCCATCGTTTCAGAAAGTACAGATTGCCAAATTCCGCCAATAAATCCACCGGAAAGATAGTACGCGGTGTTTGAGAAAAGTACGCTAAATAAGCCTGCAAGCCCAACCATTAGCAAGAGAAAGCTGATTAAGCGGAAGCAGAAAGTTTTCCATTTCATCTCAGAGCTTAAGCCCATACCTAATACATAAATTGATGAAATAATTAAGGTAAAAGGGATTAATACCGCTACTTTTCCAAACATAGCGTAAAGCATATCAATGCTCCAAGCACCGAAACCGCCAGCTTTATTTAAGGTCGTTTGCGTAAGTGTGCTTGCAACTGTCCAGGCATTATCTAACGGACTATAACTTGCCCACGCAACCAGTAAATAAATACCCAGCAGACAAGCTAATATAAGCATTAACTTAATTAACGTTTCTTTACCTTTAAAATGTGGTTTGAGTTGATCTAACACTCAATTCTCCTTACTTTAACAACAAATAGTTGGTTTGTTTTACTTCTTCCATTACCACATAGGTTCGGGTGTCGTTCACGCCTGGTAAACGCAATAAGGTTGTACCCAGTAATTTACGGTATGCTGCCATATCTGCCACACGGGTTTTTAATAGATAATCAAAATCCCCTGACACTAAATGGCATTCTTGAATTTCGTCTAACTGCTGGATCGCTTTATTAAATTCCTCAAATACATCGGGCTTACCTCGCACAAGGGTAATTTCCACAATAACCAATAAAGGAGCATCTAACAATTCCGGATTTAATAACGCTTTATAACCTGTAATCACGTTATTTTTTTCAAGGCGTTTAACTCGCTCTAAACAAGGGGTTGGTGAAAGCCCTACACGTTTCGATAACTCAATGTTTGAGATTTTTCCGTTACGTTGTAGCTCGTTTAAGATTTTTAAATCAATAGCATCTAGTGCTTTAGGTAGTTTTTTATGTTCCATATATACTCCTTTTTAGGCAATTATACTGTGCTAGACACAAATAGTCCTAACTAATTTTGCGATAACACCGATAATAATTGTTTACCAAAAGATTCTCGCCAACCTCTCAACAATTCAGGTATTTTTTCTTGCGGCTTACCATCAATAAACCATTTAAATAGTTGGCTTAATTGGCGTTTACTTGCGATCAGTTCCGGGGCAAGATCAAGCGGTCGAATTTCGGCTAATTTTTGCAACATTACTTGCATATTGTATTTATAGCCTTTTTCGTCTACTAAACGATAAATAAGCATAGGATAATTTTCAGGTTTCACTGCTTTTCCTTGCTCGACTAACCAGAGAATTTTTTTACCGTGAATTCTAACCTCATTAGGGTGCATAAATTCTAATAATTGAGATGTGTGTTTTGGCTGTATTTTAGCAATTTGAAGCAGATTTGCTTCTTTCACCACAAAATTTAACGCCAGATCACGTTTTTCTGCCTCGTCAATCCGCCATTTAGCTAAAACTTGCAAAATAGCCAACTCTTGCTGATTTAATCGCCACGCATTAGCAATATTTTTATAGGCTTTGGTTTTATCTTCAACTCGCTGAATTTTAGCTGATATTGCCTCACACTCTTCTTTAACCGCATTTTGCCAGTTGCCTTTTGCTAACGCCTCAGCCAATTTTTCATAAATTGGTAACAGATACCATACATCTGCTGCTGCATATTGCAACTGCTGTTCAGTTAAAGGGCGAGCAAGCCAATCTGTACGAGAAGCCCCTTTATCCAGTTCAACATCTAAATAATGAGAAACTAATTTCGCAAATCCCATTGATATACCAACGCCGGCGAAGCCTGCCATAACTTGGGTATCAAACATTGGTTCAGGTAATTGTTTGAATTGATGCTCGAAAACTTCTAAATCTTCACTACAGGCGTGAAGCACTTTTATTGTGCTTTTATCTGCCAATAATGAGACAAAAGGCGAAAAATCGGAAATCGTAGTAGGGTCGATTAAGCTGACTTGTTTGCCATCATATAACTGAACTAAACCTAATTTGGGGTAATAAGTACGGGTGCGGATAAATTCAGTATCAAGTGCTATAGCATTTGCTTTTTTAGCCTCTTCGCATACTGCTGCTAGTTGTTCGTTTGTATCAATCCAGTTATAGCAAATTAAAGATTTCATACTCGTTTTCCGTAATTTTTTCAAAGAATAAAATAATTATGTGATCTGTTTCTCATTATAAACAAAAAAAGATTGTTATTTTTTTCAGATCAAAAAATAATTGCCACAATCAAGATGATAAAAGGAATTTTTAAATGTTTTCCGATAACAAAGCCTTACATTTAGGTAATATTTACCGCTTAATCGAACAATTTGAATTAATTTCAAGAACCGACTTAGCCAAGCTCTCCGGCTTAGCTCCGGCATCTGTAACTAATCTTACTAAAATATTGATAGACAACCATTTTATTTTAGAAAGAACGGTGCAAAATACACTCGCTCGAGGGCGCCCTTCTGTTGGTTTAGCCGTTTCAAATTTCTTTTGGCAATTATTATGCATAACAGTTTCACCACATAAGGTTGAAATTTCCCTTTGTGAATTAAACGGTAAGCAAATGTACAAGCAAGATTATACAATCTCGCCGCAAAATTATACTCAATTAGACGATAACATTTTGAAATTTATCGAAAATTTCCAGCAAGCTCAGACTATCCATAAAGAGCAGTTACTTGCAGTTTCTATAAGTGTTATAGGCAAAATTAATGCAGAAAAAGAGAGCATTACACAATTAGGTAATCACAATATGCTTTGCCATATCACACCTAAACTTGCTCAATTATTTGACTGTCCAATTTTATTAAGCGAGCATTTTCAATTATGGCTATTGGCAGAATCAACTGTGGGTTCTTTAATCAGCCAAAACAATGTAATTTTCATTGAATTAGACGATACAATAAACGTAAGCGTACTGTTAAGCGGCAATTTGCTACATAAACAGTCAAAAATGAATGTTGATAATATGCATATGCCTAAATTCAGCCAATTAAGTGATGAAGCATTCCCTGAATTGGACACTATTGATCGTTATAAATTAATTAATCAAGTTACCTTCCCTGTTATCGTGCAATTAATTGATAAATATTTACCGAATGATTTCGCAACACCGGAACAAAAAATCAGTTTATTTTGTCAAAAAATTGAGGAAAATCAACCGCTTGCATTAACCATTTTAGAGCATATTACCGATAATCTCGCCTATGCTTTAATGAATTTAATCAACATTTTCTCTAGTGAGAAAATTATGTTCAATTCTCCTCTACTTCGGATAAAAGAACCTTTATTTAACCAACTTTCGGCAAAATTACATAAAAATTTGTTACAAGATCTAAAAATTGATTTAGTAACCAGTCAATATGATTGGAATAGCCCATTAATTGCTTGTTCTGCAATAAAACAAGGAATTTATGACGGAAATTTGATCAAGGACAGTATAAATTAATCTTTTCTTGGTTAAACTACAAGGCGTGAATTTTTTGTTAAAGGAATTTGTAATGCCTTCATTATTTATTACCGGAACAGATACAAATGTTGGGAAAACAGTTGTTACCCGAGCGATTATCCAAACCCTTACTGAACACCATTTCCCTGTAGTGGGTTATAAACCGATTGCGTGTGGTGGCGATGACTCTTTACCGACCGAGCCAACTCAATATGATTATGCAACGGAAGATAACTCCGATGTATTAACTATTTTGGAAAGTTGCCCGAAAGAAGTGTGTTATCGAGATATCAACAGTTATACATTTATCCATTCCAGTACACCTGTATTTGCGGCACTAGATGCCGTTCATCATATTCAATTAGAAAAATTGAATAGCGATTTGGCTCGATTGGAAGAAAAATTTCCCAATGTAGTTGTTGAAGGCACTTATGGCTGGCTTACCCCGATTAATAAAGATTATAGCTTTGCTGATTGGGTAATCCAAAATGATATGCCGGTGGTGTTAGTGGTAGGTATTAAAGAAGGTTGTGTTAATCACGCACTACTTACTGCCAATGAAATTTTGCAACGTGGAGGGAAACTAGTGGGCTGGGTTGCCAATCGGGTGAATCCTGGGTTGCGACACTATCACGAACTGATTGAATTACTCAGTCAAAAAATTAACGCACCGCTATTAGGGCAAATTCCTTATATGGGACACCCGGAACAAAAACAATTAGCCGCCTATATCCAAAACCCTGAGCCATTGTTTGAGTATTTTCAGAAATAGCAAGCGGTTCAATTTCACTGATTTTTTGCATATAAAAAGGGAGTTTCCGATTAAAAGAAACTCCCTTTTTCAACAAGATAAAGATTAAAACTTAACTTCAACTCCTAATATAAAATTCCGACCCGGTTGAGAAACAAACGGATGATAAGAGGTGTGAATATAGATCGGCTGATTGAGTAAGTTTGTCCCATTCAAGCTAATTTTATACTCCGCATTTTTAAATTTGTTGCTGTAACTTAAGCCCAAATTCAACATTGAATGCCCTTTGGTCGGATACTCTAACTGGCTTAAACGGCGTTGGCTAAACATACGATAGAATTCCGCTTCACCAGCCCAATTTTCATTAAATTGTGCATTTACCCGTAAACCTAAACGCAGTGGCGGCGTTCTTGGCGTATTCATATCGGCACGGTAAAGCAGATAAGTTTCGCCCGGTTTTGCATCTTTCGGTAAATGATGTTTATGAATGCCACCTACTTTCACAGGAGGTAAATCAGTCAGCCAACCTCGTACCATATCACCGAAAATCGTCGCTTGATATTGCTCATTAAAGCGATAACTCATCTCCGCTTCTAAGCCGTAAAAACGTGCTTTTGCTTGGCTGTAACGACGCATAAACAGCTGGTTTTCACGGTAGAGATTTTCGTTAAAAATATAGTTTTTGAAGTGGTTATAGTACACCGTGGTTTTATAACCGAACTTCTCGCCTTGATAGCTCAGCCCTAATTCAACGTTATTCGACTGCTCTTTTTTCAGATCTTTATTACCGTATTCAAACGAACTGGTCGCCAAATGCGGACCGTGGTAATAAAGTTCCATTGGTGTTGGATGACGTTCATTGTGTGATACGGTAAACGAGAGCTGGTAATCCGGATGGAAGAACCAGTTGAACGTACCCGAATAGGCATAGGCAGTTTTATCGTATGGAGATAAATCCGGCTCAACCTGTCTGCCACCTGATTCACTGTAGAATTTTTGTAAACGTCTGATTTCATCAAGATCGTAGTCGATCTCAATTTTCTGTTTCTCAATCCGTCCGGCAAGCTCAAGGGCAAAGTTATCCCACATATATTGCTCAATCGCAAAGAGGCTCAACTGTTTATTATTGTTTTCAACCAATGGGAAACGCACTTCGCGGTCGTTCGGCGCATTCATACTGCTTTTCTGCGTCTGATACTGCACGCCCCAAACACCGGTTAAGCCGCCAATCGGTGAATGATAAAACTCCAAGCGGCTGTTTTTACCCCGATTTTTGTAAATATTGACCGGCTTGCCATAGTTCTGATCTTTCTTCAACTGCTTATTCACAAAAGTGCTGACCGAACCGGCATCTTTTTCATCGTGATAATAATTCACATCGGTATAGCTGGCTCGGATTTTATCTAAACCTCTAAACGGTTTTAACAGTTCGCCTTTCACATCAATTCGTTTGGATTTTAAATCCACCCACGGACCTTTGTGGGTATGGTCGTGGGTATGACCATACGGATTATCGTGGCTGTGCCCTGCATCCATTTCGTGATCGGTTCCGCAATGGAAGTGTGGACCGTGGCTAATCAGATCTTCATCCAGCAAATGCGGATATTTGTAGGTGTAAGCATATTTATCGCGTACTTCGTTATAGATATGCCCGATACATTCATCAAATTTATGGTTATGTCCCGGCAAGCCGTAGGTGTCGGTGCGTTCATTATACGCTGCTCCAATATAGCCACGCTCGCCCACAAAAGATAAGCCCACTGTGCCGACACGAGAGCGGTTGTAGGTATCCGGCACATAATTGAGCCTTTCGCCAAGCTGCAAACTTTTGACACGATAGTTATCACTATGGCGAGCTAATCCCTCCACTCGCAAGGCAACGTGCTGACCTAATCCTAAAGTTGCCCCTAAAACACCTAATCGCTCTTTACTGGCGGTATCAAAACGGCTATTGAGTTCTACTTCATAACCTTTTTCCGGCACAATCGTTGGAATACGTTTATCCACCACATTCACTACTCCAGCCGGCGAACTGCTGGTATAAAGCAGCGTGCTTGAACCACGTAATACTTCTACTTGGCTTGCCAAAAGTGAATCAGCAACTACGGCGTGATCAGGCGAAAGGCTGGACATATCTACTACGTCCGAGCCATTTTGTAAAATTTTAATGCGTGCACCTTCTTGCCCACGAATAATCGGCTTACTTGCTCCTCCGCCAAATGGGTTACTGTGTACGCCTAATTCAGCAGATAAGGCATTTCCTAAGGTTGCCGAGCGTTTTTTAAATTCTTTACCGTCAATAATTTTATCGCTGACTTTGAGTAAAGTTACCTCACTGCCTTGGGCGATTACAGGTGTTGCAGTATTGCCAATTACAGAGACTTCATCTAACACGGCAACGTCTTCATTGGTTTGAGCTAAGGCAAGCGTACTTAAATGGGCGGAAATCAGCACCGCCAAAAGGGTTTTGTTTGTCATTTTTCTTTTCCCATAAATAAATTAAGGTTAATAAGTTACGCGAAATTTTATCGACTTTCAACAATAACCATAAAAAATTTATATATATTTTTATATTTTACTCTTGCCAAATAAAAAATATCCATTAATATTTTATGGCTTTTAAAAAGGAGAATTTTTTATGCAATCTAAACTCAAATTAACCTTAGCGGCGGTTGCCGTATCTGTTGCCCTAAGCGGCTGTAAATCTACTGATGGTGCTCGTGTAGTTGAAAAACCTAAAGCTGAACAAGCGGTCGAAATGACCAAAAAACCTGCAAAATCGGAAAATGCAGACTCAAATAAACCTGATACAAAGGCTGAAACAACAACGCCGACAAAGCCTGATACGCCAGTTAAGCCAAAACCATCTGAGCAACCAAAGCCTGTTGTGCCAGTCAAACCAACAGAGCCGGCTAAACCTGCTGAACCTAAACAACCCATTGAACAGCCAAAACCTGCTGAACCGACTGAGCCTACTAAACCTATTGAAGAAAAACCGGTCGAACCACAAAAAACAACGCCATCAACTTCAGTAAAACCGGTCAATGAAGACAGTTCAGGCAAATTATGGCGTGTAATTCCGTTAGCAAATAACGGATTACTAAGCGATGCCGGCAATGTAAGACGTGAAGATCGCGATCATTTTGTTCACCCTGATGCGGATGGTTCAAAATCTCCTTTTGTGGCTGATGAAGATGACAAACCCCATAACTACTACTTAGTGCTAAATCTTGGTACAGAGGATAAAGAAAATGTCAGAATCCCAACCTTAATCTCAAACGGAGAAAGTTATTTGGGTAAACATTCAGGAGTATTGAACGATAACAAATTAGAAGGGAAACAACTTCTAGTTGGAAATGAGGATATGCCTGATGCCAAACAGATTAATTATCTCTACATCAACCAACCTTACTCAAGCTACGGTGCGTTATTTACCAATGAAAATGATAGTTCATTGTTTAATATCCGCTTAACAACAGGGCGAGATGGTAAAAAACAAAGTGCGGAAGGCAGCGGCTCAAGCTATGCTGAATATGGTGTGTTTGATATCGTCAACGGAAAAGCCCAATGGAAAGATGGTTTAGTCGGAGATGCCATCTATAAAGGTAATGTCATCGCCCGATTTGAAAAAACTGTTGATGGTAAAACTATTGCCTATGCTCCACAACTTGACGGTGATGTTACCTTAAAACTCCATCTTGATAATGAATGGGAAAAAAATAAGCTCACCGGTGAAATAGACAGCGTAACGTTAGGTAAAATTAAGCTGGATGAAAGTAAATTACCTGATGCAAAATATTTAAGAGAAAGTATCAGCTTTAAGGACAGTGGAATATCTTATATTGAAAAAGATAACCATTTATCAGGCTACTATTCAACCAAATTTGTTGGTGAGAATCTCAATGATGCTATTGGCACTATTGAGTTAGAAAGCGACGAGGAAGAAGGTATTACTAAATATAACGCTGTATTTGGTGGCACAAAATAATCGTTCAGTAAATATAAGGTAAAGACCTTAGCCTATTATTTACATACTGCGATTTTTAAAATAATTAAGAAACCCCATATAAAAAT